>CALGJS010000445.1 GCA_937927835.1 uncultured Saprospiraceae bacterium
TATCTTATTTATTTCCCTTTGGAGATATGTATACCGGACCAATATGGTAATGGAGTTTCCATACTAGATCTTTCCTACAAAACGAAAAACATAAAAAGGGCTGCCTACTAACAAGTAAGCGGCCCTTTTTTTAGGTATCATATATCATACTATTAGACATTTTTCATTTGTCCAATAGTATGATTAAGAATATAGAAGAATACTATACTGAAGCTTAGAATTAGTTAACTCCTTGTGACATTTCAAAAAGTGGTGCTACGTCTGCCAAGAGAATAAATTCTGTGCGGCGGTTCATCGCTCGAATTTCTTCTGAATCATTCTCATCTTGGAATTTAGGCATCGTATCTCCTCTTCCCGCAGCCGTAAGTTGTGTTGGATTTACGCCCATCTTTACCAATTCTGCTACTACGCCATTAGCACGAGCGGTACTTAATTCTTTATTATCACGGAATCTTGCCCCTTCTTTCATCGGGACGCTATCTGTGTGACCTTCTACGAGTAACTTTACTCTTGGGTTTTGTTTTAGCTTTTCGGCTAAATCATTTAAAATCATTTTGCTTTCTTGATCAACCCGAGTAGAACCACTACGGAAACGAACAGGTGATGGCGTGTTTACTAGTAAACCATTATCTCCACTAGACAAGTCAAAACCTCCTTTTCGATAAACATCGAAAGTAGCGCTTACTTTTTCTTGTACCATTGTCAACTGCGAATCTCTAGCGGCTACAGCAGCTTCCATTTCTGCCAATGATTTTTTAGCGTTCATCAATGCATCGTTAGCAGCAGAAATCTCGTCAGATAACTCACTCGTCTTTTCTTCCATTGTTTTGTTCAACTCCTCTTTTTCTGATTCTAAGGTAGCAACATTAGTTTGTAAGTTTTTCACCATCTCTTGATTTTCAGCTAAGACATCGTCAATAGTTGTTTTATCATTCATTAATTGCTCGAATTTCTTTTTAGAAACACAAGAAGAAAGAAGACAGCCTACGGCCATACACATTAAGAGTGATTGGATAAGTTTTCTCATTTTAGTAATTTTAGTAAGATCAAATTAGTTTGTGCACTGATGAGTGCATTGAAAAAGTAATTATTGTTTTGTTGGAAAGTTAGTGGGACGAAATGTTTAGTATGTTATTGTCAGGCTAGTATGTTATTCTTAGGTAGGTCTCAACGCAATAATACTAGATAGACTCATTAAAAAGGAGAAAAATTACTAACAGCTCAATGTTTATATTTTAATATTAATCTATATGTTTTGTGGAGAACTATTTAGTAATGCCTACAAAATAATGCGAAAAGAAAAGCAATAAAACTTTACTAATCAAGCACTTATAAAATTGAAATTGAAAAAATAAGTTACAATAAAGTTATCAACAATTTTGAGTTACTAACATTCCGAAAAAAATATCCACATTCCGCATTTTAACTATAAACAGAAGCAATTAACCTACGTCCACTAGCTGTATTGCGAAATTCACAAAGATAGATTCCCTGCCAAGTTCCTAAATTTAGCTGGTGATTCGTGATTGGAATTTGAATACTATGCCCAATTAAGGCAGCTTTGATATGAGCAGGCATATCGTCTGGACCTTCCATTGTGTGGGTAAGGTAGGGCAGATTTTCGGGTACTAAATTATTAAAAATACTTTCAAAGTCGACTCGTACAGAAGGATCTGCATTTTCGTTGATGGTGATTCCTGCCGAGGTATGCTGGATGAATAAATGAATAAACCCGGTCTCTGGTAAAGGACCAAGATGATTTAAAACTTCGCGAGTAATTAGGTGATATCCACGGGAATAAGCAGGGAGTTGTATATTGGTTTGAGTAACCATTTTTAGGTTTCGAGTTATGGGTTTTGAGTTATGTGATCGCGAGCATTATTAATTCTTCATTATAAAATTATTCATTACCCGATAATCAAAAACGGCTTTCTATCTAGAAATAGGTGGGCATTTTAGACTACCAAAATAGTATACGATTCCAACTCCTAAGGTAGCATAACTATCATTTTTTCGTCCGTTACCACGCTGTCGTCCCTCTTGTGCAACCGAAACGCCTTCCGCTCCAACAGAGCGATCAGAAAGGGCTACGGCAATATCACCACGCAAACTTTCCAAGTCATTAAAGTCAGGATATACACCGCTAACATCGTCTAAATAGTCTGTAAATATTTTTCGACCACTCAATTCGATATTTACACTCCAACGGTAACTCAAGTCTATTTTGAAACCTAGTCCATAATTAAGTCCTCCAGAAACAGTAGAATATTCTTCTCCACGAAACTGTCCTTCTGTACCAAAAGCGCGTAGCTCATAAGTTACACCGTCCAATTCAGTGGTTGGATTATATTGAAAAATAGAAAAGCCAGCAAAGAGATAGGGTGTAAAAAATTCATCTCGAGAACCGTGAACATAGTTAAGGAAGTTAAACTCAAAATTAAAACTACCGTCCCATACATCAGAACGAAAGTTCAGGTTTCGAGTACGTTCAAAGGTATTATCAGAATTCGCATCCGTTCCACCTACTCGAAGATAATTTCCAGTGACTTTCATACAGATTCTTGTATTGAAATTATAACGTGCAATGATACCTGCAGCTAAACCGGCTTCTTTGACATTAAAGGTGGTATTCAAATCTCCAAAATAATTGGAGGTACCAACCCATCCTCCTAGTTCCCAACCTTGCTGAGCGGAGAGGCTTGATCCAAAAAGAAAAAACGCAAAAAGCAGAAAAAGATTTTTCACCGGAATATCGATTTAGTTCATGAAGATATAAAGGAATGTTAAATAAATAAATTACGATTCTATACTTCCTCTTTTTGCATCACTCTGCATTTATTTATTTGCCATTCCTAAGAAGTCTCTGTAAATATTGGCAGGGTGTAAACAGGTGCAAAGTTAATATAAAAACGTCTTATTATAAAAACAATTAACACAACCTGTCTAAAACGACCAATTACACTGGTTTGGTATGATTTTTCAAAGAAATGGTGAGAATATAGGAATAAGCCAAAAGGTAGGCCAAAAAGCTAGTTATGTATTTTGTACACTGTAACGGTCTAACACGTCTTTCAACATTTTCCACTACCCAATCAAAAAAATCGCTGGTCGCTTATGTAAATTCGGCAATTCCGCCTTTTTCCACTCTTTGATCGTTTGCGTTTTGATATATTCAGTCGGTAGCGTCAAATCGGCTGCGATACAAAAATGCGTATTAGGAGCTAATTGTTGAAATGCAGCTTCCAAGACGCCTCGATTGCGATAAGGTGCTTCAATAAAGAGTTGGGTTTGTCCTTGTTTTTTAGCAGTGGCCTCTAAACGTTTTAATGCATTGGCTAGCTCTGGTCGTTTGGCTGGAAGGTAACCTCGAAAAGCAAAATTTTGCCCATTAAGGCCAGAAGCCATCAAGGCCAATAAAATCGAAGATGGTCCAACGAGCGGAACGACTTGCATTCCTTTTTGATGTGCATACTTTACAACGAGTGCTCCTGGGTCCGCTACTCCTGGACAACCAGCTTCAGATAATACACCAATATCTTTTCCTGTTTTGAATGCTGCCTGAAAAGCTTGGTGAGCCGCTTGTGAATCATGTTTATCTAACTCAAATATTTCTAACTCAGAAATCGGTAATCGAGGTTCCATCGCTTTGATAAAATGCCTTGCTGTTTTTGCACGCTCTACGATAAAAACTTCCAGTTCACGAATTTGTGTGCCAACCATATCAGGTAAGGTCTCCAAGCTATCTGGTCCAAGCGGACAAGGAATGAGGTATAGTTTTGTCATGTTTTCTATCTGTTGTTGAAACGCTTCGCTTGTTGAATCCCTCCGCGTTAGATGGCATTATTAATTTTCACCTGCCTGCCGGACAGGCAGGTTATAAAATTATTCATTAAAACCTATCCTCCAAATAGTTTATCAAAAAACTTCTTCCGCTTTTTCTTACGTTTTGTTTTTCGCTTTTTCTTTGCAGCTTTTTTTCTTTCTTTTTCGGTCTTTGGATTTCCTTTGTTTGAATTTTTCTTTTTAAGTGATTCTAATAATTTGTCAATTTGAGAATTAATTCCTTCCACTACTTCTTCGATGATCTCCTCTTCTTCCGTTGGTTCGGGTGGTCGTTCCTCTGCAAAGTCCGGACAATCAAGTAATTCTAAAATCTCCACCGAAGGTACAGGAAATACGCTACGCTGCCAATTTTTAAAGTCTTTATCTCGATTAGCGGCTACCGCAAATTTCCCCCATATCGGCAAAGCCGTATTTGCTCCTTGCCCTAAGGATAGGCTTCTAAATCGAACTTTCGGAGACTGTCCTCCTACCCAAGCACCTGCTACCATATCTGGCGTAAAACCAATAAACCATCCATCGGCCTGTGATTGGGTCGTACCCGTTTTTCCAGCAATTCGTCCGTTCAATTTATAAACCGAGCGTAATCGTCGAGCCGTTCCACTATCTACTACCCCTTCCATCATTCGTACCATGATATCCGCCTCGTTTGGTTCTAAAATACGCGTTCCTTCTTTTTCAGGAGATGCTTGGTAGAGAACGGTTCCATCTGAGGTTTCGATACGGGTTAGGTAAATCGGCTTTTTACGAACACCTCGATTTGCAAAGGTACTATAGACTTGGACCATCTCGTAAAGAGAAGCATCCGTGGCACCCAGTGCAATTGCAGGAACCTTTGGAATTTCACTTACGATTCCCATTTCTTTAGCCAGTTCTCGAACTGGATCAATGCCTGTTTGCATAATGAGATTAACAGCTACAGAGTTGACAGAATTTCTTAATCCTCCTGCCATCGAATACACGCCTCCATAAACACCATCGGCATTTTGTGGTTGCCAATCTTCGTAGTCCGTATAGGTAATCAATCGGTTGTCAAAATAAGTACAAGGCAGTAACTCTTTCCGAATCGCACTAGCATAAACAATGGGTTTAAAAGTAGAACCTACTTGTCGTTTGGACTGCGTATGATCGTATTGAAAATATTGATGGTCAATTCCACCTACCCAAGCCAGTACTTCTCCTGACCGTGGATTCATTGCTAAAAATCCAGCATTCAAAAGACTATAATAAAATTGAATTGAATCCAACGGAGACATTTTTTTTCGCACTGGTCCTTTCGGACTGTAGATGGTCATATTGACTTTAGTTTCAAAACTCTTTT
The DNA here is from genome assembly GCA_937927835.1 of uncultured Saprospiraceae bacterium. Lineage (GTDB taxonomy): Bacteria > Bacteroidota > Bacteroidia > Chitinophagales > Saprospiraceae > JALZUU01. The sequence continues at coordinate 5,162 of CALGJS010000445.1, forward strand.
TAATTTCAGCTTTTGACTTGCCAGCTTTTTTCATTTTTTTATACCGATCTGACTTCCTCACTTCCTTTTCAATGACAGCATCATTTCCCCAAACTTTTCGTCCTTTCCAATGTTGGTCAAAGTCTTTTTGGAGTTTTGCTAAATGATCTGTCAGCGCCTTTTCCGCATAGGTTTGTAAACGAGAATGTATCGTGGTATAAATTTTTAAACCATCGGTATACATATTATAAGGTTCGCCATTTGGATTTTTATATTCTTTAACTAATTCTGCTAGTTCGCCCCTTAGATGTTCTCGAAAGTAAGGAGCCAATCCATCATGGTGACTTTCTTTTCGATAATCTAACTCCATTGGAATCGCTTTTAAAGAATCTCTTTGGCGAGCAGTGATGTACTCGTATTTTTCCATCTGTTGTAAAACAATATTTCGACGTTTTTCTGCTCGTTCAGGATGTCTGACTGGATGGTAGTATGTATTTGCTTTTAGCATTCCAACCAAAACGGCAGCTGCTTCTGGCGAGATTTCTTTAGCTGTTTTATTAAAAAATTGACGAGCGGCTACTTCTACCCCATAGATATTTCCACCAAAAGGTACCGTGTTGAGATATAGGCTGATCAGCTCATTTTTAGCATAAACTTTTTCCAGCCGACGAGCGATATAGGTTTCCTTGATTTTATTAATTAGAATAGAAAATAACTTATAACGCTTTCGCGGAAATAGATTTTTTGCCAACTGCTGACTAAGGGTGCTTCCACCACCTGATGACTCATCGCTCAACATAATGGTTTTTCCAATCACCCGTAACCAAGCTCTAGTATCCACGCCACTATGTTCAAAAAAACGAGCATCTTCTGTAGCGATCAATGCATTAATGAGGTAAGGAGAAATATCTTCGTAAGGAACACTTATTCTATTTTCAGTATAATATTTCCCCAACATTACGCCATCACTAGAATAAATTTCAGAAGCAGTACTATTCTCAATATGGCGCAAATCCTGTGTAGTCGGTACTTTACCAAATGCGTTAAAATACACCAATAGGAATAGCATTCCAACGAATACGATTCCGAGTATTGGTAAAAAAGAAACTGCTTTTATTCCTTTTGCTAGGCGAGGAGATTTTGTTCGAAATACTTCCCATCTTTGGGTCAAACGTTTTTTCTCCTTGTTTTCTGGTTGATTAGTATTCATGATGATGTTAATCTAGCGCTTTGTTTTTAGGATATACCTTCGTAAGTAGGTTATCCTTAAGAAGATTAAAGAACGCTTTGGCTTTGGTTGTTATTGTAACTATTTTAAGATAGGGAGATAATTTACTTGAAGATTTTTGAATTTAGCACCCCTATACTTTTTTGTCTTCTCATTAAATTGCCCCCCATCCGCTTCCGCGGTTCTCTCTCTTGATGCACTATCGTACATCAACCCTACGGGCGTTCGTTCATCCTTCCAATACAGTTTTTAGTATTTTATGTGCATTAATTTCAGGTAAACCTTCCACGTGAAAACGGTAATAATTAATAAGGCCAGTAAGTAGTTTCTCCCGATTTTCGCGATTAAATTTGATCTCATGCGCTTTTTCAATGCTTGTATTTAGAAGGACACCTAATAATTGACTTAGTTCTCCTTCCAAGTAATTATTATTCAAGGGAGGCTGGGCTGTAAAGGTCCCCTCTTGCATATCGAAAAAAGGCGTTTGTTCGGTGTAAGTTCCGGACGGAAAGAATCCTAAATATGCCGATAGTTTTATCATCACGGCTAAATGGAAATTATAGATCGGGTCCTCTGTTTCATCTAAATAACAAATGGTATTGAAAAGAAACGTGAAAAGTGGTTGATTCTTTTCTCTTTCTTTGATCGTTTTTTGCATTATTTCTAATAAAAATAAGCCAATTGCTCCCTTTTGAATATCAAATGGAATTTTTTCAAACAGATAAGCTGCTTTAATTTCTTTAATCCGGCAAAGGTCTTTATCTTCTCGATGATAGACGACGGTCTCAACTAATGACATTACTTGCAATAAGCCTGCACTAACCTTTGCTTTCTTTGTTCTCACACCACTAATGATATAAGAACGCAGCCCAAGCTCTTCCGTAAAAATGTCTGTTATAATACTTGTTTCAGAATACTTAACGGATCTGAAGACAATTCCTGAGGTTTTAACTAGCACGATAGTTGCATTAAAGTATCACATAAAATAGCGTAAGCATTATATAATAATGTATTTTTGGAAAAAAAAAGGCAATTGTCCTGTCACTATTATCTATATTTACTTAACATTAGTAGACGTTGTAGAACAATATTTGCTTTATAGCACATACAAGTATGCAAGTCCTAAACCTTTATGTTTTTTTCATGGTGCTTACAAAAAATATTTTTTTTAAAAATAACCTAAAATAACTGCCTAATCTTTCAACGTGATGGTCAAAAGAAAAAAAATTTTATTAGCGGAAGATAATCTTGCCGATGTAGAACTCACTAAGATGGCTCTGAAAGAAATTGGACTCCCTCTTGATCTTGTTCACTTCTTTGATGGACAAGAGCTTGTTAATTACATTAAGGAAAATCCATTGGAAGACATTGCATTGATACTTCTTGATCTCAATATGCCTCGTATGGGTGGAGTAGATGTATTGCGGAGTTTTTCTCAAAACGATGAATTCAAGAAGATACCCGTTGTTGTATTTTCTTCTTCTACTCATGAAAATGATGTTAAGACCTGCTATGATTTTGGTGCTAATGCCTATGTTTGTAAGCCCATTGATATTAATGATTTTACTCGAACGATCAATTCTATCACCCAGTTTTGGGGAGAGATTAATGTGTTACCTACCTATGCTTAATCTGTTTTAAGAAAGTTAATATTTCTTTTCAATCCTGATAACTTGGTTCTTTTAACTGCCGATTTTTGAAAGACTTTTCGAAATACGATGTCTGTTATTTCTTCCCAGTCTTCTTTTTTCATTTCTAATAAGTCTGGGTGTGGTTTGAATGCTGGTTCGTCGTGCTTCTTTGCAAAACGATTCCATGGACAAACGTCCTGACATATATCGCAACCAAACATCCAATTTTCAAATTTATTTTGGTAAGATTCTGGGAGAGATTCCTTTAACTCAATCGTAAAATAAGAAATACATTTACTACCATCCATAACGTATCCTTTTGGAGAAATTGCTTCGGTTGGGCAAGCATCAATGCACTTAGTGCATCGTCCACAATAATCTTTAATTGGATGATCATATACTAATTCTAGATCAATAATTAATTCTGCTAGAAAAAAATAAGAACCTTGTTTCGGTGTAATCAACAAGGTATTCTTTCCGATCCAACCGGTCCCACTGCGTTTTGCCCAATCTCTTTCTAATACCGGGGCAGAATCCACAAAGCATCGACCATCCACTGGGCCTATTTCTGTACGGATTCCATCAAGTAATTTTCGTAGACGCTCTTTTACCACGAAATGATAGTCTTTACCGTAAGCGTATTGGGAAATTTTAGGAGCAGAAGGATCTTTTTGTTTTTTGGGATTATGGTAATTATACAATAAGGAAATCACCGTCTTTGCACCGGGAACTAATTTGCTTGGGTCAATTCTTTTTTCAAAATGATTTGCCATATAATGCATCTGACCGTGTTTGTTCTGGTTGAGCCAAGCTTCAAGGCGTTGTGCTTCTGGCTCCATTTTTTCGGCTTTGGCAAAACCAACGCTATGGAATCCCAAATCCGTTGCCATTCGGTGAATCAGATTGGTATATTTTTGTTTATCCATCACTGGCTTCTACAATTTGTAGCTTCGCAAATTTTAGCATTAGACGTCGTTGAGGTGAATCAATATTTTCAAATAAAATAGTTGCTACTCTATTCTTTTCGTTACCATCGATATTGATTACTTTTCCTTTACCGAATTTCATGTGTAAGACTTCCATTCCTTCTTCAATGGCAGAGCCGGGACTGGGTTTAAAATCTTTCGGATCGATTTTAAATTCGTTTACCCGATTCATTTTTCGTTTTTTAAAGTTGCCAATCACTCCCGAATTCATCCGCTTGGCAGCGATGGTTGCTCCACCGCCTTGTACAGTTGACCCGCCTCCTGCGTCGTGAAGATGCGATGGGCTTATTTCCAATAAAAACCGACTAGGCTTATTGTATTTCATCTCTCCAAACTTATAGCGACTATTTGCAAAAGTTAACGTAAGATTGGTTTCTGCTCTGGTAATAGCTACATAGAACAAGCGACGTTCTTCATCCATTTGATCCATATCATCCATTGCTCTGAACGATGGAAATAGTTTTTCTTCTAATCCAACTACAAAAATAGATTTAAACTCTAAGCCTTTAGCAGCATGGACTGACATCATTGTGATATAATCATCCTCCTCGTCTTTCTTGTCCGCATCTGTCAACAACGCGATATTCTGAAGATAAGCGGATAGTGATTTTTCAGAACTTCCATCTTCTCGGACTTCATCATCTTCTACAAATTCTTTGATTCCATCTAATAAACTATTGATATTTTCCAATCGTCCCATGCCTTCGATCGTCATGTCTCTTTTTAACAAATCTAACAATCCACTTTGACGAGCAATATAAGAAGCTACTTCATGAGCATTGTGTCGTTCCATACGACCAGCGAATAATTTTATGGTTGCTTTAAAATCTAGTAACCCTGCTTTAGCTCTTCCTTTAGCAGGAAAAGTTTTTATTGCTTCCCAAACAGGTAAATCTATTTCGCTTGCATGAGCACTTAGTTTATTGATAGTTGTTTCTCCGATTCCACGACGGGGATAATTAACAATTCTTCGAAATGCTTCTTCATCTGAATGATTGACTGTTAAACGGAGGTAAGCAATGAAGTCTTTAATTTCTTTTCTTTGATAAAAAGACTGTCCACCAATAATTCGATATGGTAAATTATAACGCCGTAAGTATTCTTCAAAAATTCGAGACTGTGCATTGGTTCGATAAAGGATTGCGATATCACTATTGCGAAAATGGATTCTGTTTTTTTGTTCTACAATCATGTCTCCTACTCTCCGTCCTTCATCCGTATCAGATACACAACGAACAATTTTTATCTTATCTCCTACTCCCTTATGAGACCATATTTTTTTTGGGATTTGTTTTGAATTATTTTGAATTACTTCGTTAGCTGCCTGAACAATATGTTCGGTAGAACGATAATTTTGTTCAAGTTTAAACGTCTTTAATTCTTTAAAATCTTTTTCAAAATCTAAAATATTTTCAATGGTAGCACCACGAAAAGCATAGATACTTTGCGCATCATCTCCCACCGCACAAATATTGTTAGGACTGTCTTTATATACGGCAAGTTTTTTCAAAATACTATACTGAAGATAGTTTGTATCCTGAAACTCATCTACCATTAGGTACTTAAATTTTTGCTGATATTTCTCACAAACGTTGTCTTTATTTTCGTGTAATAAAACAAACAATTTGTAAAGTAAATCATCAAAATCCATTGCATCTGCTCGCTTACATCTAGACATATATTTTTTATAAATTTCTAGAAAATGCGGCATCTTAGAAGCTCGATCTTGTGTTAGTAATTGCTGATCTCGTTCGTAAGCTTTTGGTGAGATAAGGTTACTTTTCGCTGAAGAAATTCGAGAACGGACTGTATTGACGTTATAGTTATCCTTATTAAGATTAAGTTCTTTGATAATTGATTTGATCACACTTTTACTATCATCAGAATCATAAATAGTAAAATTAGATTTATAACCAATTTTCTCTGCTTCCACTCTAAGTATTCTAGCGAAGATAGAATGAAATGTTCCTGCCCAAACACTTCTCGCTTTTTCGCCAACGACAGAAGCGATCCGGTTTTTCATTTCCTTAGCTGCTTTGTTGGTAAAGGTAAGGGCAAGAATTTCCCAAGGAGCAGTTCCTTGTTCGATCAGATAAGCAATTCTATAAGTCAGTACGCGCGTTTTACCTGAGCCTGGGCCGGCCACCACTAAAACAGGACCTTCGGTCGTTGTAACCGCAGCTCTTTGAACATCGTTTAGTTCGTTTAAGTAACTTGATGTCACCTGCTTTTCATTATCTTCCGTCATTTTTATGTATTTGATGTTTCTTCTTCCAACGCCTCCCAATACTCTAGTGCTCTACGGGTGTGTGGAATACAAATAGATCCACCGACTAGATTTGCAATCGCGAATACTTCAAATGCTTCTTCTTTGGTTACTCCAAGTTCAAAACAAGTTCCTAGGTGATAGGCGATGCAATCATCACAACGCAAAACCATCGAAGCTACCAGCCCTAATAATTCTTTGGTCTTAGAAGGCAAGGCTCCATCTTGGTAAGCATTCGTATCTAAATTAAAAAAACGCTTAAGTACCTTATTGTCACTTGCCAACAGTTTTTCGTTCATTTTTTTTCTGTACGAATTAAATTCTTCTACTTTAGTCATAATAATTTATTAAACAGTTCCACGATTTTTCCATCGCCATAAAGATATTACTAATCTAAATGGTAAAATGATAGCTGCGATGACGCTACCTACTCCAAATAAAATCAATTCATTTCTAATAAAACTTCCTATTTGTTCCCTACTCAACGCTGAGTTGCTGGATAGGAAAGAATCCATTCCATTTTCGTCGATATATGTTTGAAAGAAATTGATACCTCCGATCAGGTAAGCGATGATTGGAACACTTAATAAGATGATGGCAACTTTTAGTAGATGGGCATTTGCCAGCGCCGTGTGTTTTAATAAGAAGATATGTCTACTGAAAGTGACAAAAACAATGATGTAGGTGATATTCAGAATAAGAAAAGGATAGTCGTCTGTATATCTTAGGATAGGATAGAGTATTGCTGCCACGAGTATCGCCGTGACCAACCACCAAATTAATTCCATTTTTAACCACAAACTTCTTGACTGTTCCATAAAACATTTTGTTTTGGCAAAGTAAGAATTTTTTTTTGAAACTCTTAGTCAGTCGGTTGTAATTATCTTAGAAATGATAGATAAAAAAGTAATAATGTGCTTAGTATCAAAGTGTGATAGGATTGTCTTGATTTTCTCTCTTTCTTCTTTCTTCCTAAAAAAGGAGAAGGCCCGCATTCGTTAGAATGACGGACCTTCATAAGATTTGGCGGCGACCTACTCTCCCACCTAGATCGGCAGTACCATCGGC
>CALGJS010000446.1 GCA_937927835.1 uncultured Saprospiraceae bacterium
TTGAATTTGATCAGTAATCACATCGCAATCAGAAGAAGAAAACTCAGCATTGATTATTTGTGGAGAGGAAGATCCGTCATGAAGGGCGACAATATCAATACTATTGATGTCTTCGGCTGAAATAGGGACGAGTTGACTACAGGTGTTTTCAACCGCATCAAGAATCCCATCATTATCATCATCCAAATCGACATTATTCAAGATAAGATCACAATCATTATCATTGGGACATTGAGCAAATAAATTTACATTACTACAAAAGAAAATTAATAGTAATAGCGATAGGTTTAACCCTTTAAAAACCGGAAAGGAATTTTTAAGATTAAACCATTTTTTTGAGAAAAAATAGTAAATAGTCATCAGTAATTTTTTAATAAAAAAATAAATAGTTGGTATACAGAAAAGCCTTAGAACCTATTGACTCTAAAGGTGAATTAATTGCATAAGCAGGCCAGTTTATTCTGGTATTAGAATAAAACCTACAAGTTCGGTTGAAGGGAATAAGTAAGTGTTTCTAGGTAAAGCCTAAAATCGGTTGATAGGTATAGTAAGCATGTTGTTAAGGTAAAGCCTAACGTCAGTTGAGGGGAAATATCTTAAAAGAAGACGTCTCAGGCAAAAAGAGCCACTGAGTTGTACTCTAGAAAGATATCTAATGTTTCTTAGTTGAAGTAAATATTTTTTAAATATACATAATATTTTATATTTTTTTTTAAATCGAAGTGTTTTTTTTGTTAATACCTTAATTCGTTTTAAAATTAGGTGGTTTTTTCTGGGGATGGTTTAATTTTTTTTCTGTAAAAAAACGTAAATTTAACGCTCTACTCACCAAATTATCCGGATATCAATAAATCAAATCATCCACAAATTCAAGAAACGCTTGCTGCCTTACACTCTGTTGGTCTGGCGCGAGAACGATTGATTAAACTAGATTTTCGACAAAAAGAAATTGAAGAACGTATCTACACTATTCAGGATGCGCTCGAATTACAAGAAGACTTTATTAGTCAAACTTCTTCCGCTTCCCCACTAGAAGAAGCGCGAAAACGATACCTGGAACTGGTTCGAGAACAAAAAGAGTTGTCTGAAAAAATGGGAATGCTCCTTTTTGAACGGGAAGTCTTACGAGAAAAGATTAGCGGAGAAATTCAACTGCGAATTAAATTAAAAGCATTGATGAATATGCGCGCCACTCAATTAGAAGCCTTGCCCAAAAATATTCGAGTGGCCATTACACAGATTAATAAAAATCTCGACGGTGCCTATACCATCAAAGGTGAACTGGACAAAATCATTCAACTTAGCTATCGCCTGCGCGTAAAATTGACCGATATCTCTGAAAAACTAAACGGCATGACCCTCTGGAATCGCCTCAAGTCAGCCCTGGATTCTGAGTATCGAAAATCTATCAATGAAACGCACCACCAAATTACTTTATCCACCCGGCTGATCTTAGAATTCGAAGATACCCTCGAACAACTCAATCAGCTACAAACTAAAGAAAAATTCCACTCCAACCTTTCTGCTCACTCCATCGGAATTCGACACCAACCGCTCTCCCGCGAATGGCTCACCGCCGACACCATCAACCTGGCCCTCAACTCCCTCACCCAACAGACGCAAGAACTCGACGAACTCATCGAAGCTTTCAAATCTGAACGAAACCACTCCGTTACCTTAATTCAAGAACTATCCAAAAAAAAGAAAAAATTTCTAATGAAATAGGGGAGAGGAGATTCTTAGGTCGGCCTAGATAATTGGCTTCATTTTTTAAAAAACATGGTAGATTCTTAAATAGTGGTTAATTGGTAATTGGTTAATCGGTCTCTTATTACACAATGCTATCGCGGGCTTTAAAAACCAACTTCAACTTCAATCAAAAAGTCTAAAGTCGAGTACTTGTAATCAAATAATTTTTTTACGTTTAAGAGGACTACGAATTTTAGAACGGACCAGAGATTTCTTTTTTACAGATAAAAAAAAGCATCGACCTTTAAACCAAAGTCCATGCTTTTCTCGATTTTAAACAAATAAACAAATAAACAAATAAACAAATAAACAAATAAACAAATCAACCAAGCTCCCCAACACATTCCCCAATCCGCCGAATCGCTTCTCGCAACTGCTCCTCACTTGCAGCATACGACAATCTAAAACAATCATCCGCTCCAAAAGCACTACCTGCCACTATTGCTACGTGTCCTTTATTCAGAATATACTCTGCGAAGTCACTAGAATTATTAATGGTCATGCCATCGGCAGATTTTCCGAAGTAGGCACTGATATCTGGAAAAATATAAAAAGCACCTTCTGGTCGATTTACCTTCATACCCGGAATGGCCTCTAGCAATTCAATCACCATATCACGTCTTTTTAGAAAAGCTGCTCGCATTTTATGTGTCGGTGTCATATCCGATAGTAGGGCATGTGCGCCCGCCATTTGACCGAACGCTGTAGCTCCAGAGGTAAACTGTCCTTGAATTTTGATACAAGCTTTAGCAATCCAAGTAGGAGCACCGATATAACCTAATCGCCATCCGGTCATCGCAAATCCTTTTGAAAAACCATTCACCGTCACCGTCTGATCTTTTACTTGCGGAAAAGAACCAATGCTTACGTGCTTTCCAGAAAAATTAATGTATTCGTAAATCTCATCCGAAACGATGACAATTTGCTCGTGCTTAGCAATCACATTGGCAATCGCTTCTAGCTCATCGTGTTGATAAACAGATCCCGTTGGATTACAAGGACTAGAAAAAAGCACCATTCGCGTATTCTCGTTGATCGCTCCAGCTAATTCCTCTGCCGTTACTTTAAAATCATTTTCAATACCACCTAATAAAACAACCGGCTTACCACCTCCTAAACGAACGATCTCAAAATAAGAAACCCAATAAGGTGCTAAAATGATTACTTCATCCCCTTCATCTAATAAGGTCAACGAAAGATTAGCAATCGATTGCTTCGCTCCATTAGATACAACAATCTGACTAGGATCGTAGTCCAAGTTATTGTCTCGCTTAAATTTAGTAGAAATCGCTTCTCTGATCTGTGGCAAACCAGGAACAGGTGTATATTTAGTAAAACCATCATTCAAAGCTTTAATCGCGGCGTCTTTGATATGTTGTGGTGTATCAAAATCAGGTTCTCCGATACTCAGACTGATGACATCGTGTCCCTCAGCCTTCAGATCGCGGGCCATCTGCGACATTTTTAAGGTGGCAGATTCTTGCATTCTAGTAATCCGACGGGCGAGTGCTTGCGGTGAAGTGGTTGGCATATTTAAAAACTTTTTATAATAATAAATTAACTGTTTAATAATAGGCTAGCTTTCAGAGGAAACCCCTTAATCTTCGTCGTTTTAGGTCAAGACAAGGAGCAATTTGCTCTGTAATTTGGTTAGGTCGATTAGGAGGCACAAAGCTACCCATAAATGTGGTTTTTTTCCCTATATTTGTCACTGTTTTGCCAATTAATCTTACATGATTACAATTCTCACATGAGTAAAAAAAATAGCAAGGGTAAAACGCCCTCAAAATCAACCACTGCTGTTCAGTACAAGGGGACGGTTTCTCTAGTTATTCCGTGTTATAACGAGGCTGGAAGGTTAGATCACCTACTTAATACCCTCAAATCTTTCGATCAAAAATGGACCAATCCATTAGAAATTATCTTGGTTGATGATGGTAGTACTGATGAAACTGCTAAGATTATTCAGCAGAAATTTCCTAATAGCTTTTCTGGAAATACGGAATTTAATTTCCTGAAGTTGCCTGAAAATGCCGGAAAAGGAGGCGCGCTCAAAGCAGGAGTCGCTACCGCCACTGGTGATTACGTCCTTACGTTGGATGCAGACATGGCCACTCGACCACAGGAACTCAGTAAGTGGTTAAAACAATTACCTAAAAAGACTTTTAACAATAAAGAAATCCTAATCGGATCACGTGAACACGCAGAATCAACCGTAGAAGCGCAAGGGATTCGTCGACTGGCTGGTTGGATTTTTAATTTCTTTATCCAACTTTTTACCAATCTAAATCTAAGAGATACTCAATGTGGCTTTAAATTATATCCGCAAGCTGCCGCTCAAAAATTATTTGGAAATTTACGCTCCAACGGTTGGGCGCATGATGTAGAATTACTTTACAGAGCCAAACTCTCTGGTTATAATATCAAGTCCATGCCTGTCAAATGGGATGCGATGGATGATTCTAAAATCAACCTTTTTACGGACAGTATCAAAATGTTTTGGCAAACGGTTTTTATTTCGCTTCGCGTTAATTGGGACTTTTTTGTTAAACAACCCATCCAAGAACTCAAAAATAAATCTTGGAATGCAAGTGATCCATCCTACTATCGTTTGTTGTTCCTAGTCACTGCGGTGGCGCTTTTCTTTTTGATGCCAATGCTGAGTTTCGATTATGGAATTACCGGAGATGAACATGTTCAAAAAGAATATGGCGAAAAGGTGATGGCTTGGTTTGATACGGATGGAAAAGATGACAGCGCGCTGAACTATAAGAACTTATATTATTATGGTGGAATGTTTGATTATTATGCGGCCAGATTGCATAGTTGGTTCCCATCTTGGGATGTCTATGAGTTGCGTCATGCCTTTAATAGTTTCGTTGGATTTTTACTAATGCTCTTTACCGGATTATTAGCACGACAAGTGTCGGGAAGTTGGAGAGCTGGTTTTTTTGGCCTTTTATTTATCGTACTCGCTCCTCGAATTTTTGGACATGCGATGAACAATCCCAAGGATATTCCTTTCGCCGCCGCTTATGTTTTTACGCTCTTGTATATGCTCCGGTTTATGGAGCAATTACCTCGGCCGAGTAAGAAAACCATTTTATTATTAATTCTTGGAATTGCTGCCGCGATTAATGTCAGGGTAGGAGGGATTTTGCTTATTGCCTATTTCGGTCTGTTTACGATTTTATCCTTTTTATTGAAAAATGATTTAAGACCCTTATTAAAAAATACCAAAGTAGTCAGCCGAACTTTCTTGACTGGATTGCTAGTAGTGATCGGCGGTTATTTTGCTGGAATGTTGTATTGGCCATATGCGCAAGAAGCACCTTTGAGTAATCCATTTAAGGCATTGAGTGAGATGTCCAATTTTTCTACCAGTATTAGAATGTTATTTAATGGAGAACATTTGTGGTCAGATGAACTACCTTGGTCTTATATTCCGCATTGGATTATGATTACTGCTCCGATTTTTATGCTTTTAGGATTGGTATTATTCCTAGTTTTTTATTTTATAAAATTTAATCTAAATAAAAGAATGGTCATCAGCTTCTTAGCCTTTACGGCTATTTTTCCAGTAAGCTACGCTATTTTTAAAGGGTCTCAATTGTATGACGGAATGCGGCACTTTTTATTTGTGATGCCCGTACTAGCGACTTTAGCAGCTTGGGGTTGGCATCGTTTGATCAGCCTAAAACCTGGAATACCTGCTTTGGCTGCTTCTGGAGTGCTTGCGATTTTATTGACCTTACCTGCTTATTGGATGATAAAGAACCATCCATATCAAGGACTCTATTTTAATGAATTATCTGGTGGTTTAAAAAATGCCTACGGAAAATATGAAACCGATTACTGGATGGTTTCTATAAAAAATATGTCTGACTGGTTGCTAGAAAATGAACCTCGAATTAAAGCAGGTGAAAAGCTGATCATTCGTACCAATGCCTATCAACCGTTCCTCCATTATATGACTGAAAAGGCGCCAAACGTAACGCCAGGATATGTTGCGTATGCGGATCGATATAAATATCCAACCGATTATTTTATGTTTATCACGCGGTTTGTAGATAAAGGGTTTTTAGAAAACGGACATTTTCCTCCGGTGGAAGTGGTTCATGAAGAAAGAGTCGATGGAGTTTTGGTTGGCGTGATCACAAAACGAGTGGCGAGTTTTGATGCCGAAGCAGCACAAGTGGTAAAGACCCGAGACTTTCAAAAGGCTGCTCAACTCTACGAGCAGCAATTGCAAGTTGATCCGGCGAATGAATCGACTTTAGAGAACGCGATTAAAAACGCCATGAATATGCAGGATAATGCTCTCATGAAAAAATATGCAGATCAACTCGGAGCACTCTCCGATACTTATGCTAGCGGTGCGTATTATCAAGGAGTTTATCATAATAATACTGGAAACGTGGCAGAGGCAAAAAAATACCTAGAAAAAACAGTTGATCTGAATTATAAATATAGCCCAGCCTATTATTATCTCTCGGCCATATATGCTAGAGAAAGTAATTTTGTCAAAGCCCTTGATGCGGTTGAGATGTACGATGAGGTAGGAGGGAATGCACCGCAAGTGTATGATATTGGAATTCAAGTCGGTAATCAATTAGGAGCCAAAAGTAAGGTGCTTTACTTGCAAGCGAAAAAAGCCTATTTTCAAAAAGATTATCAAAACTCTTTTAACCTCGTTAAACAGTCGGTTGCTTTAGACCCTAATTATGAACGAGCCGAAAACTTGGTAGAAATGTATAATAAGAGCGCTGCTGGAAAACAGTAGATAGAATTGGAAAATTTAGGGAAGATTGGGGAATTTGCTATTTGCTATTTGCTATTTGCTATTTGCTATTTGCCCACTTCTATTGCATAATTTTACGATTGCCTTGAGGTCGCAAGAAGCAAGAAGCAAGAAGCAAGAAGCAAGAAGCAAGAAGCAAGAAGCAAGAAGCAAGAAGCAAGAAGCAAGAAGCAAGAAGCAAAATTTGTTTCTCTAAAAAGTACTGTCTTATTAAATAAATAAACATGGATTTAAAAGAACTAGAAAGTGGTGTCGATCAAAAAACGCATTGGTATTACCAATCGAAAAAGATTCCGTTATTCAAATATTTTGAAAATGTTTCTGCGCGAGAAGGGCAGAAAATTACCGTTGTAGACTTTGGTAGTGGCTCTGGTTTTTTTGCCTATGAACTTTACGAAGCCTATCCTGAGAAAATCGAAAAAGTACTACTCGTAGACATCGGTTATTCTGAAGAAGAAATGGCACCAACACGCGGCACCATGATCGAAAAATGCCATTATATTCCTCAAGGGTTGGATCACTGCATCGTTGTGATGATGGATGTTTTAGAACATATCGAAGACGATTACGCGATCTTAGATATTATTCGAAATGCAGTAGGAGAGAACAGTTATTACTTTATTACCGTTCCAGCTTTTATGAGTGTTTGGTCGACTCACGATGTGTATCTTGGACATTACCGTCGGTATACCATTGCTATGCTCAAAAAATTATTAGAAACCAAAAACTGTAAAATCGAAAAACAGTATTATCTCTACGGAACTATTTTTCCGCTAGTTTGGATGGTTCGAAAATTAAAACAGAATAAAGAAAATATGGAGAACCCCGAGTCCTCCGACATGGCACCACTTCCAAGCCCCATCAACGCGATTCTAAAAGCCTATAATAGTTTCGAAATGAAATTTAGAAAAGGCAATAAATTATTTGGATTAACCACCGTGGCGGAAGGTAAACTCCGTTAAGCGCTAAAACGAAAACGTTTACTAAACTTTTAAAGTTTAGTAAACGTTTTGGTTTTTCGTTTCCGTTTCTGTTTTTCCATACCGATAAAAAAAATAAACCTTGAAAGAAAAGAATAAAACCCTTAACGAAAAGAAAGCCCTCGCTCAACTCGGCGGTGGTCAGGCTCGAATAGATAAGCAACACGAGAAAGGTAAATTGACTGCTCGTGAACGAATTCACTTCCTCCTCGATGATAAATCCTTCGAAGAAGTTGGGATGTTGGTTACGCATCGAAGTACTGATTTTGGGATGGAAAAACAAAAGTTTTA
>CALGJS010000447.1 GCA_937927835.1 uncultured Saprospiraceae bacterium
CATTTCAGATTTAACTTCCGTTACTTCTGGAACCATTCTTTTTAACATTCCCTCAATTCCGGATTTCAAGGTTACAGTAGAAGAAGGACATCCGCTACAAGAGCCTTGTAAAATTACTGTCACGACTCCTTTATCAAAAGACTTGAATTCTATATTTCCACCATCCATCTCTACGGCTGGCTTTACATAGGTTTCGATGAGTTCTTTGATCTTGGCAACGATCGCTACTTCTTCTTCAGAGTAATCGTAACTAACTCCTCTTTCTGCTTCAATCTTTTCCATCGCTTCCGTAAAACCATCTTTGATCAGCGGCTTCTCTGCTTCGATATAAGACTTAATGAATGCCTTTGCAGGCAACATAATATCTTCCCAAGCATAATTAAACTCCTTGGTAATGGTAACAAAGTTATTACTGATGTATACTCCTTTCACATAAGGTAATTCAAAAATTTCCTTTGCCATTGGAGACCATTCGATTGCCAACTCTTCTTCTCTAAAATCTGCGGTACCTCGATAAAGCATTCGATTGGTAACAAATTTCAATGATTCCGGGTTTGGCGTTTGCTCAGTGTATAACATTACTGGGCTTTTAGTGGTCGTATCTTCCATTTTTATCTATTTTCTTTTTTATTAAAAATTGCATATTGAACAACTTTACTACAAAGTTAACACAATTTAAAACCATCTGGTTGTAATTTTAACATCAGAACTTAGTAAGCTGTTCAAGAATATTCTTTTTTCTTCAATCAAAATCGTCAAATCATAAGCATTATTTTCCCCATCTCCATCATTTGACTATCCTACCAGTTTCAGGCCATCTTCTTTAATTAAACTTTTATACGTTTTAAAAACGTTCATTCCTTTTTTCCTAAAATAATTTTCTACCCAAGCCACTGGTCGGTCACTTGTTACCATTACAAAGTCTCCCCCCCAAGCGCCTAATGATTTAATCTCACCAGAAAAATCAGAAAAATATAAATCCTTCGCGCGCTCAATTTTCAAAGTACGACTGACCAATTCTTCGTGCGCGTTAATTATTTTTTCAAACTCAACTAATGTCTTAGAATTTAACATTGCATTCGTCAAGGAGCTGATCTCAGAAATTTCTTTTGAAAGTGTTCCTTGAATTTTTCGATACTGCCGTATTCCTTCTCGACTATTTTGTTTTTGATTTAAATACACGAAATATATCTGGTCCGAAAATACTGGAGAAAACGATACCAATTTAACCACCGGACCAGGCAACTGATAAAGCAATGATTGATTGGCATTCGCGCAAGCCAGATCATAACCAGATCCACCAAAAGTCTTAGCTAATAATTGGTAAGGATCAACCTCCGACCATCTAGCGATCATTGCTATAAGTGTTGAACTCGTACCTAATCCCCATTCCCTTGGGAAACTCAATTTTGTTTTCACAACAGAAACCTTGTTTATTTTTTTGGTAACAAAGTCTGGGTTTAAGTGGTGTATAGTGGTGAAAATTTCTGTAAGTCGACTAGCGATTGCTGGATCAGTATTTTCAGAAGAACTAAAATCCTTTTTGGAAAATCGGCCTTCAAACCAACAAAGCTTATCACCATCAAAGCTCTGCCAATAAAAGCTATTTTCCTTTGGTGTTTCCGACCAAACTTCCATCACTTGTCCAGGATGAGTCGGTACGGCTAACGCAACCGCCCCAGCCAAAACAAAATATTCTCCAGTCAATAATAGCTTACCATTGGTGCTGAAATGTTGTGGATACATGGACAAATTTGATCAATGATTTTTTAGAATCGAGTGGAAATGTTTATTTACTACTAACCGATTTTTCTTGAGTCCGTAATCCATCCAAATATTTTTGTACCGCTGTAAATGAAACCACTTTATCTGCAAAATAAATAGTGGATTCTTTCTTCTCTTCCTCTGTTGCACCGAGATGATTTAAAATATTTAGCAGATGCATTTTCATATGACCTTGCTGAATACCTGTCGTTACCAATGACTTAATAGCTGCAAAATTTTGAGCCAATCCTGTCGCTGCCACGATCTTCATCAGTTCGTTTGCCGATGGATTACCTAATAACTCCAATGAGCGACGAGCCATTGGATGCAATTTAGTAAGTCCACCTACCGTACCTAATGCTAACGGTAGATCTAACCAAAATTTAAATATCCCATTTTCTACACTACAATAACTGAGACTTCTATATTGTCCATCTCGAGCTGCGTAAGTATGTCCACAAGCTTCAACTGCTCTAAAATCATTGGCCGTTGCCATTACAACTGCATCAATACCATTAAAAATCCCTTTGTTATGCGTTGCTGCACGATAAGCATCTACGCGAGCGATTTTTATAGCGCGACAGAATTTTTCGGCGAAAGCCTGTGCATCCATTTTGTCAGAAAAATTTCCTAAAGCACTTACAGGACAAGTAACACTACAACGCACTAAACATTCTGGCGTATAATTAGAAAGGATCGCCATTACAACTTCCAAGTCCTTTTCGTTTTCTGGAATATCAGGATGGTTTTCTATAAAGTCTTTTAGCGTATGTCCGAAAGCTTCTAGGACTGAGTTAATAAAATTGGCTCCCATCGAATCACAAGTCTCAAAATCTACTTTCAACTGATAATAGTCATCATCTAGATGTCGCATATCAAGCAGTTTTATGTCCAAAATTCCACCACCTCGCTTTTGCATATTGTGGGTGATGTGTTCAACATCGTTACACAATCTTTCTTTTAGCTCATCAAAAAATTGTTGTAGTCGTTGATAATTTCCTGACCAAGTAAAATGAACCTGTCCTACTTTTTTGGTACTTAAAACAGTCGCCGTAAAACCTCCTCTCACTGACCAATACTTAGCAGCACTAGAAGCTGCAGCTACCACCGAACTTTCTTCCGTCACCATTGGGACACAGTAAGTTTTGCCATTGATAATAAAATTAGGAGCTACTCCGTAGGGGAGGTAGTAATTACTAATAGTATTTTCACTAAATCCATCAAGAATCTTTTGTTGATCTTCATTACTATGCCAGTAACTCATCAACTCCCGCATGACGTTTTCAGGATCTTTGAAAAAATTTTCAACGATCCAACGCAGTTTTTTTCTTTTGGATAGTTTGGAAAATCCAGAGATGGACTTTTTCATATTTCACTCATTTTTACCTTCAAAAAGGCTTTCGCTAGGGCAAGACCATCTATCTGAGATTGGACATAATTGTACAAATCCTGATAATCACCTCTTGCATATTTAAGAAAGCCAGAGGCTTGTCCGTACACACAAGATAGATTTAATTTATTAATTAAATAGTAGCCATCAAGAAAGTTCTTTACACCACCAGAGATAATTACTTCTTTGCAGCGCATTTTTTCGCCCAACTCTTCCTTTATTTTATTAGCTATTCCAACCATTTCTTCTGCACTATGTCCGACTTTGGCGAGTGCTTCATATGTTTTTTGCTTTTCAGGATTACTACGCAAAAGCTCTAGCATCGCAAAGTTGGTTCCGCCACTGGCTGCAAAATCAACTGCGGCAAGTGGAAGTTGAAATAATGCTTTCAGACTTGCATATCCCATTCCTTGTCCAACCTCTTTTACAATAACAGGCCGATCAGTAATACTTAAATATTTTTCAATTGTTTGCAAAGGAGGCTGTGTAAACCGATCCCCTTCTGGTTGCAACCATTCTTGTAAGGGATTTACATGAATTATTAATCCGTCCGCCCTTAGCTTATCCATCATTCTAAAAACCTTCTCCGTTTGATCATTGAGGAGTAGCTGCTCTAGTTGGGCAATTCCCAAGTTAGCGTATAATGGCAAGTCATCTCCCATGATAGGGCGAATGTCAAAATCCTTGAGATATTCATCACTATTTAATAGTCCTCGGCAAGATCCGAGTCCCATACCCATTCCAAAATCTTTGCAGGCTCTGGCCAGATTATGGTTAATCGTTCGAGCCAATTCTGTTCCTCCAGTCATTGAAGAAACCCAAATTGGATGATGCATATCTTTTCCTAAAAAGACTGTTGGTTGAGTAGTTTCATTAGGGTGTGCTGCTAATAATGGTTCATAATAGAATCTAGCATCTAATGAATCTGTTTCGACCTGAGATCGAAAAGCTAGTTCAATATGATCACGCTTTCGACTAGTCGCGTTTGGATCTTCATCCTGAGGTAAAATATCCTGTTCCTTTAAATTCATATAACTGATAATACCAGAGCTGATGTTTGTTTATAAAATTTTAGTAGCATGAATAGCATGATCTACTTACGAAATAAAAACAGTAGCCTTCGTAAATAGTTTAGAGTATAAAGGTATCAAAGCCCGGACGAATAAATGCTGCATGCACTGGAAATATTTTTTGAATCTTTCCACCCAATCGACTCAAGGCAGCTAAATGGTCTAATATCTTATCTTCTTGACCTGTCATTTCTTTGCTAATCTGCTCCCAAGCATCAATACTTTTCTGAATAAAAAGCATGGTAATCTTAGCGCAACCATTCGAGTGACTTTGGGATTGCTCATCTTGAGTTTCCTCAAAACCATTATTCAATCCACTGATAGCTCGCCTAATTTTAGCTTCAATTAGGCATTGATACCATTGTATGACTTCCAAAGCATCAATATATTGAATATTATTTTCTTGGGCATTTTTGATACCCATTTCAACATTTTGTCCATGTATAACCGTAGTCTCTTCTATTTTTTTTACATTCTCTGTTAACCATACCGTCACCTGACGTCGATAAGCACCTGCCAAGGTAATAACCTCTTCATGGTCTATGGGCAGTATGGGATCTTTTAGCTCGACTTCTTTAGCATCTGCTACCAATTGATGCCAATTCATACCATTGGCATCTGCTTCACTTTTTAGAAGGCTCATCGTTTTTTCAAAATTGGCGGTAATTTCTTGCATAAACTCGTTAGCATCCGCTTGCCCCCAATCCTTTTCTTGATCAGTAGGGTCAAAGATTTCACAATGTTTAGTAAACGAGCAGTGTTCGCACCAACGATCGCAATAGACATAAATTTCTGGAATAAGCTCTTTTTTACTCATTGAAAAAATACAATAATGTGGTGGAAAATATTGGGGATAATAGAAAGCTGAGGAAATTTAGAGGTGATTGATTGGATTTCAGCTACTAAAATTAAAAAAATAAAATTAGACATTCTTTTTACAGAATAAAATACCCAAAGCGGACTATTTTAAGAATAGTGATTTTTAATCAAGTGGTAAAAATCGTCAAAAATGCAATGCTCTAAAAAAAATGTGCGAAAATTACACTGATTATCAATCATTTACAAAAATACTTTTCTATCTTTTAGTAAAATTTCTTGTTTTTTGGAATAAAGAGTACTAACTTTGCACACCGATTGAAAAGAAGGCGTTTTGGCGTCTATTCCGGACAGTCTTTTTTCTTCAATTTTCACAAAAAAGTATAAAAGTGAATACATTAAGTTACAAAACCAAGTCGGCCAAAAAGGAAGAAGTGGAGCGCAAGTGGTTTATCGTAGATGCGGAAAATCAGGTAGTAGGCCGTATTGCCTCTCAGATTGCCCACATTTTACGTGGAAAACACAAACCAAGCTTTACTCCGCACGTAGATTGTGGTGACAATATCATCATTATCAACGCTGGTAAAATCAGATTTACAGGAAACAAGTGGGACAAGAAAACCTACCTTTCTTACTCTCTTTACCCAGGTGGTCAAAAAAGTACTACAGCTAAAGAATTAGCTGCTAAGAAGCCACACGCAATTATCGAAAATGCGGTACGTGGAATGTTGCCTAAGAATAAATTAGGTCGCGCAATGTTTAAAAAATTATATGTGTACGAAGGAGCCGACCATGGCCACGAGGCACAAAAACCTGAACCATTAAAATTTTAATTCATGGAAATGATTAATGCGATTGGGAGAAGAAAAGCTTCTGTAGCCCGCGTTTACCTTACTAAAGGTGATGGTAACATCAAAATCAACGGCAAAGACTACAAAGAGTATTTTCCCCAGATTCATATTCAAGCTACTATTACGGATCCATTCCGAACAGTAGAAGCTGAAAACATTTATGATCTTAACGTAAATGTAAACGGTGGTGGCTTTAAAGGTCAAGCTGAAGCAGTACGGATGGCTATTGCCAGAGCACTGGTAAAACTAAACGAAGAATTTCGTACGCCGCTTAAAGAACGTAAATACTTGCGTAGAGATGCGCGTGTTGTTGAACGTAAAAAATACGGTAAGCCTAAAGCGAGAAAGAGCTTCCAGTTCTCTAAGCGTTAATCGCTTATGTAATTGGTTTTTTCTTTTACGTTATTTATTTAATCCAAATCTTATAAAATAAAATGGCACAGCCCACATATAAAGAATTATTAGATGCAGGTGTTCACTTCGGCCACCTGAAGAAAAAGTGGAATCCTAAAATGCAGCCCTACATTTTCATGGAGCGCAAAGGTATCCACATCATTGATCTCAACCGAACACTGGATTCATTAGACCAAGCAGCTAGCGCTGCTCGTCAGATTGCCCGTTCGGGTCGTAAGATCTTATTCGTTGCTACTAAAAAGCAAGCTCGTGAAATCGTAGCTAAAGCAGCAAGAAGCGTAGAAATGCCTTTCGTAACCGAACGTTGGTTGGGAGGTATGATGACAAACTTCGCAACGATCAAGAAATCCGTTAAGAAGATGAACAACATCGACAAGATGTTGGCAGATACTAACGTAACGAGCGTAACCAAGAAGGAACGTCTTACTTTAACACGTGAACGTAACAAATTGGAAAAAGTACTCGGTGGTATCGCAAATCTGAACAGAATTCCAGGTGCAATCTTTATTATTGACATTAGCCACGAGCATATTGCACTGGCTGAAGCCAAGAAATTAGGAATGCGTACCATCGCAATGGTGGATACCAACTCTGATCCGAACATGGTGGATTTCCCGATTCCTGCTAACGATGATGCCTCTAAATCTATCACAGTGATTACGAACACAATCGTAGAAGCAATCCGTGAAGGTCTGAAAGAGCGTACCAATAGCAAGAACGAGAAGAAAGCGGCGGAAGCTAAGCAATAAATAGTCAAAATAGGTATAGAGGAAACTCTAAGACTTGTTTTCTCGTTACCTATTGTGATGAATCATTATTTTAAAACTTAAAACATTTAAGAAGTGAAAATATCAGCTGCTGATGTAAAAAAATTACGGGACAAAACAGGTGCCGGAATGATGGATTGCAAAAAAGCACTCGTTGAAGCAAACGGTGACATCGATAAAGCAATGGAAAATCTACGTAAGCGAGGTCAAAAATTGACTGAAAAGCGAGCAGATCGTGACGCTAATGAAGGAGTAGTAATCGCTAAAACTACAACGAACCGTAATAATGGTATCGTTGTAAGATTGGGTTGTGAAACTGATTTCGTAGCTAAAAACGAAAGCTTTGTAGCTTTTGCAGATAAGATTGCAGACATCGCACTCAAAAATTTACCTGATTCTAACGAAGACTTATTGGCTTTACCTTTTGATGATAAATTATCAATTGGAGAGAAAATAGTAGAACAAACCGCAGTAATCGGAGAAAAATTGGAAATTAGCAAATATGCTAAAATTCAAACGGCTGCCGGTGAAGGTCAAGTTTTGCCTTACATCCACATGGGACACCGTGCGGGAGTACTGGTAGCTGTTAATCTTGAAGGTCCAGAATATATTGAGCCAGGTAAAAACGTTGCTATGCAAGTTGCTGCCATGCGTCCAATTGCTCTAGACAAAGACCAAGTTGATCCAACTATTGTAGAGAAAGAGATTGAGATCGGAAAAGAACAAGCACGTCAAGAAGGCAAGCCAGAAGCAATTCTTGAAAAAATTGCAATGGGTAAACTAGCTAAGTTCTACCGTGAAAGAACTCTACTCAACCAAGATTATGTCAAAGGAAACAAAGAATCCGTAGCTACATATCTTAAGTCTATTAACGGCAAATTAACTGTTACTGACTTCAAGCATATAGAACTTGGATAAGATTTTGATTTAAGAAAAAGCGAATTAATTATAATTCGCTTTTTTTTTGTCCTTTTTTAAAAATACTTCTTTAAATCATCTTTATAATGGCTAAATATAAAAGAATTTTACTCAAACTAAGCGGAGAGTCTCTAATGGGAGACCAGCAATTTGGGATCGACTTTAAAATGTTGAAACACTATGCATTGCAAGTTCAACAGTTGGTAGAAAAAAATATTGAGGTCGCAATCGTAATTGGTGGCGGAAATATTTTTAGAGGTATGCAAGCAGAAAAGTCCGGAATGGATCGCGTGCAGGGAGATTATATGGGAATGCTAGCAACCGTCATGAACGGAATGGCTCTACAAAGCGCACTAGAAGGTATCGGCGTTTTTACTCGACTCGTTACCGCAATTGAAATGCAAGCTATCGCTGAACCTTATATTCGACGAAAAGCAATCAGACACCTCGAAAAAGGCCGTGTGGTTATTTTTTCTGGAGGAACGGGAAGTCCGTATTTCACAACAGATTCAACGGCTGCGTTACGGGCTAATGAAATCGATGCTGACGTTATTTTGAAAGGTACTCGAGTAGATGGAATCTACACAGCGGATCCTGAGAAGGATAGTACAGCTACTAAATTTGATAAATTATCTTTTGCGAAAGTGATTAGTTTAGGACTTAGTGTTATGGACATGACTGCCTTTACACTTTGTCAAGAAAATAATTTACCAATCATTGTTTTTGATATCAATGATACTCAAAATCTAATGCGGATTATCGAGGGAGAGCAGGTAGGAACATTAGTCGCAGGATAGGAAAAGGAAGGTTCATTTAAGTCTGTCTAGATAGTTAGCTTATTTTTTATTTGACAATTTACATTTTCATTAAAAATTGTTAATTAGTTAATTGGTCTCGTATTACGCGATACTAATGCGACAAAAACTATTGAACCGTCCATAAAAAATTATTGAAAATAAAAATGCCCATTTCTAATATTTAGAGATGGGCATTTTTATTTAAAATTCTCTAAAAGCAATCGTCGCCATACTGACCTTGGTTCCTTCGCACGAAAGAATTTGGTTGGCGCAAGCTTCCATAGTTGCTCCTGTAGTCATCACATCATCTACTAATAGAACGTGTTTTCCTTTAAGAATTTCAGGTTGATTTACCGCAAAGGCTTTGGCTACGTTGGCTAGTCTTTCTGCCTGAGATTTATGGGTTTGGGTATCCGACATTTCTAATCTTTTCAACGCATATGGTGCTCGTGGAATTTGCATCGTATCGGCCAGTCCTTGCGCGAAAACATCACTTTGATTGAACCCTCTTTTTTGTTTTTTACGGGGATGCAATGGCACAGGAACAATCAAGTTTACTTGAGAAAAATAGGGAGATGATTTTAGCATTCGACCATACATATTTCCTAGTTTGATACCGACACTTCTTTTTCCACTATATTTAAATTTATGAATCAGTTTTTGTGTCCTTCCTTCTTTTGTAAAATAATACAATGCAGCACCAGCATCAATAGGAATTCGTCCCCAGAACCTTTCGGTAAATGGATTCTCTCGATCTAAATGGAATTTTGTTTTTGGTAAATGATATTGACAAGGCAAGCAAATTACGCCGCCATGTACGGGAGTATTCCGATCACAGGCAACACAAAG
>CALGJS010000448.1 GCA_937927835.1 uncultured Saprospiraceae bacterium
GCGATGCTGTACGGTAGATCAATTAAATCATTTTTTGGATGTAAAACTTCGGCTAAACGCGTCTCGTCTCCTGCGATAAAGAAAGGTAATTGTGGGACGTGTTTGGTGATCATTTTGTTGTTGAATTGTTTAATCGTTTAAAATTAATTAATAATTTTTTAATGAAGAATTAATAATGTTCTTTTAGCGTGTATATCTTTCCTGCCTACCGGAATTCTATGATTCAAGCAAGAATAAATGAGAATATATTTTAAAAATAGAAATACATACTAATAATTTAATTCGACAAATGGAGTTCCTCTTTTAACCACTGCAAAGATACGTGCTACCAGTTTATTTTTTACTGCATTATAAACACATCCCTCACTCTTACCTTGTGCTATCTTTCTTTTAAAATAGGCTTTAAGTTGTTTATCATGCTGGATGGCTGAACAACAAGCATTGCTAAAAAGAGCTTTAATTTTTTTATATCCTAATTTACTAACCTTAGGATCTTTATTTAAACAAGTTCCAGAGCTTTCACCGAAAGGAACTATTGCGATATAACAGGCAAATTTACGGGCATTTTTAAAAGCCTTAAATGCGTTAGTATGAACAATCATTGTAGCTGCGATCACCAATCCTATTCCTTTTACAGATACCACCAATTCGTAAAGTCTATTTAATTCATCATCATCTTTAATGATCTGTCGTATCGCTTTCTCAACCATTTTGATTTTAGCTTTTAATACCTTTATACAATCTGCTGAGTCTGTTGTGATCAGTTCTACTTTGAAAGCTTCGGGCATACATTGGTTAAACTCTTTTGAAGAAGCTTGAAGCATCACTTTTTGCTTAACTAATCTTTCTCGAAAAGAGAGTAAGCTTTTTAGTTGCATTAAGGTTTTTGATGGCAAGTTATTGATCTTTAAGTCTTTATAGTGAGTAAAAGCATATTTTACGATATCTTTAGAATCCGACTTATCATCTTTCCCTCTTTTGATACCTGAAGACCTTTTGATCTGCAGAGCAGACTCCATAGAATAGTCTAGTCCTCTATCTTCCAAAAATACACAAAGTGCAAAGGTGTACACCCCGGTATGCTCCATACAAAATAACCAGTCTGAATCGACTCGATTATTAGTAGCATACCTTTTAATCCAGGCTATTAACTTTTTAAAGCCCTTTAAATTGTTGTCGAATTTACAATGATTCATCCTAGCTTTGTCGCCATCAGTTGTTAAAGCGGCATCAATCGTCTTTTTTGAGATATCAATACCGATGAAGAGTCCATAATTTTTCATAATTTTAAGTTTATGATGTTTTATAATACTCTTGCAGTTGAAGATAAAGTACTAATACCTTTAGTAGGCCATTATGCCTATAATTCTATTTGGTCCTGCACTAGCGATAACTAGTGTTAGTCTTCTAAAGTTGAGGACGGTCTAATTCCGGCAATAGGCATTCATAGCCTTGGCAGACAGATAGATCACCGTCTTCAACGCAAGAGTGTTTTCCTAAAATAAAAAAAAATCTCTTGAAAAACTTATATATCTTATTTTTTATAACATTAACTTCTTTAAGCTAATTCAAAGGTAAAGGCAGGCAGGTTCCGCCACAAGGGCATGGTGGTACTTCTAAGACGCAAACTTACCCAAATTTTCCCTAATCCGCAACAAATACCGCTTTTTCAAATAATAATCTACTACCCCATCTAGTCCTTCATTATTCGTCGGATCTGCATCAAAGCGAGCGAGCAATGGCGCTACTTCTGCTTCTAGTTCCGCTTCCTTTTCAGAGAGCTGTTTTTGGATGGTAATAACAGCCGCTGGATCTGGATCAAATTCTAATTCCATCAAGCCTTCATTCATTTCCATCATCTCCATCAAAAAATCTGGTGGGAGCTTATTCGTCCCCTCCTCTCCCATCGCACCAACCAGCGAAAGGATATATTTCATCCGTCGATCTTCGTCTCCTAAGGTTTTATAGGCCTCATTATTCAACGTAGAAAGGTGCAAGATTTCTGCTTGCTTTTCTTCTGATTCTAACGTATAAAAATCCGGATGGTATTTTTTACTCAATGCATAAAATCGCTTCCGCAACGCTTCTGCATCTACACTAAAGCTGACCGGTATTTCGTAAAACTCAAAGTAGTTCATGTATGTATTCTAATGAATAATTTTTTAATGAATAATGCCTGCGTACCGAATAAGGTAGGGCACTTCTTTCTTTTAATTAATAATGAAAAATTAAAGAATGAATAATGCCTGCGTACCGAATAAGGTATGGCACTTCTTTCGCGTATCCGCGATCGAGAGCATTATTAATTATTCATTAACCCATTATTAATTAACCAATCCACACATCCGCACATCAAACA
Source organism: uncultured Saprospiraceae bacterium (assembly GCA_937927835.1). GTDB lineage: Bacteria > Bacteroidota > Bacteroidia > Chitinophagales > Saprospiraceae > JALZUU01. Next base: position 2,360 of record CALGJS010000448.1, read on the forward strand.
ATCCGCACATCTAAACGCCCCAAACCTCAATTTCCATAATCGCATCTACGTGTGCTTGCGCGATCTGGTCTCTTACTTCGTCGCTTAATAATTTTAAACATTCAGCTTTATTATTATAAAAACCGTTCTCGGTTAAGACTGCGGTCATACCCGTTTTACGGAGCACAAAAAACTGATTACCTGGACGAGATTTGATATGTCTATTTTTAAAACCTGTTTTCTCAACCAAATGTTTTTGAAAAACAGCTGCCATTTTTTTGCCTCGACGACTATTGTGATAAAACCATGTTTCAATTCCGCTGATCGACGGTGCCGACCATTTACCAAAAGGTGCTGGTGCTGCATTCGCGTGTACGGAAACAAATAACTTGGGTAAGGAAGAAGATTTTTGATTGGCTCGTTTTACGCGACCTTCGAGGAAGTTGTCGGTATTTACTTCCGGAACGACGATAAAATAAGCGACCCCAATTCGTTTTAACAAAATTTCTATTCGACGTACAATATCTCGATTAAAACGATACTCTAATAATTGGCGACCATCTGCTAATTTTGGCGAACGTTTTCCTGCTGTTTTACTTCCATGACCATTGTCTAAACACCAAAGGTAACGTTGCGTATGTGGCTTCGCATTTTCAGTAGGCGTTTCATCTTCTGGTGGATCAACCACCACTGTTCCTGGCAAATCAGGAATCTCTGGTTCCTCAATCGTTACCGGATCTTCCTCCGTAATAATGACAGGATCCATCTCATTGATCACGACCACTTCGATAGAATCGGGCGGTACATCAGAACCATCTTGGGCAGCCAGTGAATCTTCTTCACTATCTATTACTTCAGGGTCAGGATTAGGCGTGTCGGTTCCGGGACGATCAAGATCAACTTCTGGAATAACCGGATCATCTGGTACCCACGGGTTGTCTTCGTTTTTGTCTTCCGGTTCATCGAAAACGGGAGGATTCGTTTCTTTACGGGGAGGAGGCGGAGGTGTTGTCTTCTTTTTACCGCCAAACAAGCCCGAAAATAGGTTTTTGAAAAAGTCTAGTATTCCTTTTAGCATGTTTGAAAAATTTGGTGGTCAAATATAGGAATTTTAGGCTTAACTTTTATGTAGATACCTCTTTAAAGATAGTTGCAAAGAAACTCAAGAGGACCTTACTGATGCCAAGGTTACCTTTACTTTTAAGTTTGACGAAACTCAAAAACGACTAAAGCGTATAAAAGTATAATAATTCCCCAGATTGGTATAATAACCAAGAAATTGTATTCTAATTTTATGTAATTTGACTTATCTTAAAATAATTAAAATAAGTTAAATGAAAAATCCTATACTATCATCAATCATCACATTTCTGATTGCTTTATTATTCATGCCCTCTTTCCTATTTGGACAAGCTTGTCAAACTTCTCATAAGAGAACTGCACGAATTGCCCAACACCCTGAAATATTGGAAGATATGAATCAGATAAATCACTTTACAGAGGAATGGATTAGCGCTCAACAAATGACTGCACAGGTAAGAGAACTCGTTACCGTCCCTGTTGTCGTTCACGTGGTTTGGCTAGAAAACGATGAAAATATATCTGAAGCTCAGATTATGTCTCAGATAGATGTATTAAATGAGGATTTTAGAAAATTAAATGCCAACTTTTCGACCACCCCAGCTGCTTTTCAAGCCATCGCTGCTGATGTTGAAATTGAGTTTTGCTTAGCAAGTATAGACCCTAATGGAAATCCAACCAACGGAATAACTCGTACACAAACAAACATTCAAGAGATAGGAGAAACGGAAAGCTTCTACGATAGCTCAGCAGGTGGTCATGATCCATGGGACAATACCCAATACATTAATATTTGGGTTTGTAATCAGGAAGAAGGAAGTTTAGGATTTGCTACTCCTCCCGGAACAGCATTTCCAGAAGAATCAGATGGAGTGGTCATTCCTTCTGTCTATTTTGGAACAATTGGTACCGCAGCCAACTCAGTACCTAATCATCTAGGACGAACCGCAACCCATGAAATGGGACATTACTTTAACCTAGAACATATCTGGGGTCCTGGTGATGGTGGTTGCAACGAAGATGATTTTATTGCTGACACACCAAGTCAAGAATTTGAGTCCGGAGGTTGTCCAAACTTTCCTTTTACAGATGGTTGTACACCAAATGGAAATGGAATCAATTTTCAGAATTACTTAGACTACTCTGACGATGATTGTATGACTATGTTTACGGAAGGTCAAAAGATGAGAATGTTGGCTGCACTCAATGGTCCAAGAGCTTCACTTCTGACGTCTAATGGTTGTAATGCAATGGTTGCTACAAATGATCTTAATAATTTTGAAAATTCGGTTCGTATTTTTCCAAATCCAACAAATCAATTGATAACTATCACAATTGAAAATACTTATGCTTCACAGAACCTAAATTGGGAACTTTTCGATATGGTTGGAAAAAAATATCTAGAATTTTCCATGACTGAAAAGAAAGAATTAAATCTATCAAATTTACCAGAAGGTGTTTATTATCTTAGCTGTTTGAACTTTTCAAAATCAGTAAAGAAAATAGTTATTACAAAATAAATAATCATGAAGCATACCATTATCTCTTTTTTAGTTCTTAGTCTACTACTGTTTTTAGTTGCTTGTAAAACTAAAAAAAATACTCCAACAACAGCTAGTGAAACAAGTAATACTCAATTAAAAAATCCTACTATGACACTTTCCAAATCCAGCTGTTTTGGTAAATGTAAAGTGTATCACGTTAAAATATTTCAAGATAAAACAATTTCCTACGAAGGGATAAAAAATGTAGAAAATATTGGTATTTTTCGTTCTTCTATCACCACAACAGATTATCAATCTTTAGTCGAAGCTTTTGAAGCTGCTGACTTTACGAATCTTGCCTCAACCTATTTGACAGGGATAAGAGATAAACAAAAAACAACACTTGGATTTTCTCAAAAGGAAGTTCAGTACCAAAGTCGAGCAGCATCAAATGAATTGAAAGCTATTACAAAAAAGATAGATGCCATCCTTAAAGATCTAGATTGGGAAAAGGAATAATTTATTAGGATCAGTTCAAGATTACCAATACAAATCATAAAAAAATAGTAGCACTTTCCATTACTGAAGTGCTACTATTTTTTCATCTCAATCAATCAATTATTATTCTGCCCCTTAAGACTTCTCAATACCCACTCGCCCGCTGAAACTGCGTTTGCGAAAAGGTACCTTCCATTTTAGCAATAGATTTACGTTTTTCTAAAACACTAAGAATGTCATCTGGAAGCTCAAAACCCATTTGTCTTAATTCCTGTATTCTTCGATTGAGATTTAAAACATCGCGACTGTATTTATTTTTAAAAATAAGTTCGACACACTGTGCAGTGGTAAGATCCTTAAAACGCTTTGGATATTTATTTTCAATCTTATCGGATTCTATTCTATTTTGCTGGGCAACCTTTCTTTGTTCCGCTATTTTTGCCAATCGAATCTCTGCGGCCTTTTCCATCCACTCCTGCTTTATCTTTTTGTCGCGCTTTTCTGCTTTGGCGCGTTGTGCAGCTAACTTTTTACGATGTTTTTCAGCCGCCTCTTTCTTTCTTTTTTCTTCCAATAGTCTTGCTTTTCGCGCTTCTTCAAAACGTTCAACTGCGATGATGCGTCCATGCATTTTTTCTTTTTCGATTCGTTTTCCTTCGTATTGAATTTGTGCCGCCAACTCTTGTTTGGCTTCATTTAATTTTCTATAAAATGGAAAAACATAAGGCTTAAACGTCTCTGCATCAATATGAAGATCTTCCAAAGCAACTAAGCTGTGCTCCCAGGAAATTTCAATCGTCATTTTTTCAAAATTAACCTGAGGAACTCGATAATGGCAGGTAAGGAATAGTTTGTTGGCCACCTTGGATGCCTCCATGGCCGCTTGGTCTAGGACGAAGGCGTTGACTTCTGGATTGTTATATATGATATCAGCTTGTGTCAATTTGACGTCTGACGATAATGGATCAAATTGGTTGAATACCCAAACGATCGCAACTTTTTCTTTTTTGTAAAAACTATCTCTGGCTACAATATCACTTAACCCTGTATTCGAATTTTGAATTTCAAATACCATGTCTTGGTGATTATAATTGCAACTAACATCGGGACGTTTCCAGGTAGATAATACCTTTTTTCCTTTTACGATCTTTTCTATTTCTGGTGCACCAATTATTTTGGAATCCATCTTTAAATGATCGTGAATAAAATGCTTTAACTTTTCATGCTCCTCTGCTTCCTTGGATGCATTATATAACTGAATCCTTTGTTCCGTATAACTCAATTTATCCATCAAGGCACACTTCACTCCTTCTTCTCTTTGATTGTGCTGAAAGAAGAAAGTTCCGTCCCTACCTTTTTTAAGTTCTACCCCGGTTTTACAACTGGGACAGCCATACGCTTTCTTATTAGCTCTTAGCGCATATCTTAATTTGATAATGGTTTCATTGTCTTGACTAAGCCAAGAATCTGCTTGTTCTATTTTTCCAGTGTTGAAATTAAAGATCTCAAGCATTCGTAAATTGTAAGCATTCTGCTCCTTATATATTGCATTCATAATGTCAATGATTAAGGGTAAAAAGTCACGCGAACGTAACTATTTTGATAGTGTTTCATTATAAAGATAAAATAATAGTTACACATATACAAATTATTTCTAATAAATAAATTTCCAAATGACGTTTGGCTTACATTTTATATGCCATAAAAAACGAATCTTTAAATATATTGAAAATCAGCAAGTTACAATCATATATAAATGAACACTATCATTAAAAGGTGCTAACTACTTGATAACCAAGCATATTTCCACTTTTTCAAATCCTTCAATCTTTTGCCCTACGACAGACCATCATTTTTTTTCCGATCTTTAAAACCTTAGTTAAAAAAATAATGTTAGAATTTGTATGAAACTAGAATACACTACTTTTAAAGATGGAGATCTATTCACTTTGACGGATTTTAGCTGTCAGCCGTCCTTGGCATTATTGGAAAAAAAAGGCTTATTTAAAATAGTCTGGTGTCGAGAAAATGCGGCAACAATTACCATTGACGGTTACGAAGTACACCTTGAGAAGGATCAAGTAATTTTTTGTACACCAATGAATATCATCCAAATGGATACATCGATAAAAGGGATTATTTCTTTCGTTTTTAATAAAGAATTTTTCTGTATAAAAACCCACGATGATCAAGTGTCTTGTAATGGGCTTTTATTTTTTGGATCTTCTCAGCCACAGATCGTTTCTTTAAAAGGAAAAGAGAAAAAGTTATTCAACATGATTTTTGATTTCTTCGAAGAGGAGTTTAGTATCAAAGATCATATTCAGGGGGAGATGCTTAGAACGCTTTTGAAACGATTGCTCATCTTAGCGACTCGAATGGTCAGAGAGGAATTGCCGGAGCCAAACATTTCCAAAACCCAAGTCGATATTATTCGAAAATATAACTTATTGGTCGAAGAACATTTTCAAGAACTACATCAGGTCAAAGATTATGCAGACCTCTTATTTAAATCTCCTAAAACGCTTTCCAACCTATTTAAAAAATATGGGGAAAAATCTCCTTTGACCATCATCAACGAACGAATCCTTTTAGAGGCAAAACGATTATTTCTCTACTCTGACAAAACAAACGAAGAGGTCGCCAATAGCTTGGGATATAAGGATGCAGGACATTTTTCTAAGTTTTTTAAAAACCATGAAGGTCTCAGTCCCATGGCGTTTAGATCAGAACGACAGAAAGCACCTTTTTAGATTTTTTTTGAATTTGCACTTGAATTTACTTTTGCTCTCAGGTAAAATACTGCGATCTCTTCCGAATCAAGCTCGGAACATAGTCTGAGATCGTTCCCAAGTATCTAACCAATCACATAACGACTACCACCTTCCAGATCTTTAATCCCAGTCTCTCTATTTCCTCCACATAAAATCATTCTACCTCTAGCCACCAAACTTCCCCTTGAAAGTTGTATCTGCACCTCTTACGCTTGATTTTGCTTTTGATTTTGAAGTTACAGTTGAAAAACACAAAAATTAGAACATTCCCATTCCCATTCCCATTCCTATTCCTATTCCTATTCCTATTCCTATTCCTATTCCTATTCCTATTCCTATTCTAATTCTAATTCTAATTCTAATTCCCATTCTAATTCCCATTCTAATTCTAATTCAAACCCTCTTCTATTCCCCGCCTCTTTTACACAAAGGGAAAAATCTCCCTACCAAAAGGAAAAATCTCCCTATAAAAACCTCGTTATCTCCCGCATCTTTGTAGTAGCAAAAGAGAAAACTAATTATCTCTACTTTTTTTAATAATTTAAATTTTTTAGTCATGAAAAATATACTAATAACAGCGTTAAGCGCAATTTTAATCCTTCTTTCTTTTTCTTCCGCTTCGGCTCAAGTACACAACGTCAAACTGGAACAAACACCGGGTGCATTTGTCATTCAGGATCTTACCTTAGCAGAAGGTGATTACCAATTTGAAATCGCCAACGTAGGTGTTGACCATGAAGTGGGTTTCGTACTCGTACCAAAAGGAAAATACGAAGCAACTGACCATATCAAAGCAGCTTATGTGAAAGCACCGGCTGGAACCAACAAAAGTTCTATGACCAACATCGTTTCACTAAAAGCAGGAGACTATGAATATTTTTGCCCTCTAAACCCAACTCGTAAATATGCACTTACAGTCAACGCGCCAGAGAGCATTAAACTAACACAGGTTCCTGGTAAATTTACCACCAATGCTTTGACCGTAAAAGAAGGTCAATACCAATTTGAAATCGCAAACGATGGCGTGGATCACGAAGTAGGCTTTGTACTGGTACCAAAAGGAAAATACGAACCAGCCAACCATATCAAAACTGCTTACGTAAGCGCACCAGTACCTAACGGTAAATCTTCTTTGACCAGTGTGGTAAATCTACAGGCGGGTGACTACGAATATTTCTGCCCTCTAAACCCAACAGAGAAGTATCCACTAACCGTAAGCAACCAAATCAAAAGTATCAAATTGACACAGCTACCTGGCAAGTTTGAAACAACTTCCCTAACCCTAAAAGCAGGTCAGTATCAATTTGAAATCGCAAACGATGGCGTGGATCATGAAGTTGGTTTTGTACTCGTACCAAAAGGAAAATACGAACCAGCCAACCATATCAAAGCAGCTTACGTAAAAGCACCCGTAGCAAACGGCACCAGCTCCCTAACCAATGTAGTTTCATTAACAAAGGGAGAATATGAATATTTCTGCCCTTTAAACCCAACTGCTAAAAATAGCTTGACAATCGAATAGGGTGTAGAAATTATTAAATAGACATCCAATCAACCATTAAGGGCCAATTCGACATCTTGTTGAGTTGGCTTTTTTTGTTTAGAACAAAAACTTAAATAAACTCCTACAATGCTCGTTCATACCCTTGATTCACATCACATATTATAGGAAAGGTGGCATAATTTTCGCTCTCAATATTTGATTAAAGTCTACATATGAAAGTAGCCCAAACCAATAAGTCTCAAAAATATGAACAGGAATTCAAAATATCTTTTCCTAGTTTTCATACTTCTATTCTTCTCGGTTCTACCTAATACTGTTTTAGGCCAGATACTGTTTTAGGCCAGTGCCCAGCCACCGGATGTGCCTATACAATCACAGGGACAGATAGTGGTAGCTACACTGTAAATGTTGGGGAGAAGATATGTTTAGATCCTGGTGCTGACTTTACAGGAACCCTAAACTTGTTTGGAGGTGAGCTAGTGAATTGTGCAACAAATTCTCAGGTTTTCACAATTTCTACAAACTCTTCGAATGACAATAGTGTTGTAAATAATTATGGAATAATTGATTTTTCATCTAATACTATTTTTACTGATTCCCTTATCGTCAATAACTATCTGACCCTTAATGTAAATGGAGATTTGGATATAAGGTCTGGTGCTATCTATCATAATTACGCAGGTTCATTTATAGATGGAGATTTAACAACTCAGAATATTTTAATCAACGATGGATCTTTGACGATTGCAACTTCTCTTAGTGATAACAGTAATGGTTATTTGACAAATTCAGGGAATATAACCACAAATAACTGGACCATAAATGGTGAATGGATTAATCAAGGAACTATTGATGTTAATTTTTCATTTGTTCAATCTAGTGGATCGATTGGGACTATTGCAGGAGGATGTATGAGTGCTAACAATTGGACTAACAGAGGTACTATTACTGGAACAACCTGTGGCGATATTAACATTGCCTCTTCGAGTGAACAGACAAGCAGTGGTTCTGTTTTAGGTGATATCGCCATCATTGATGCTACTCCTCCCGGTGCAGCTCCTTTTATTGATACTCAGAATGGAACGGTTGGACCCAATATTGTTTGGATTAGCTGTAATTCTTGCCCCTCTGAAGAAATTTGTAATAACAATATTGATGATGATGGAGATGGATATACCGATGGAGATGATCCAGATTGTATCACCGTGGGTAATTGTGGTTGTCCTCCAGGTGGAACAATTATTACCGATATACCTTTTGCATACTCCATCCCTGCGGGAAGTTCTCATTGTTTAGATGCAGACGAAACACTAAACACTGCATGGAATAATGTTTCCATTGCTGGAAATTTGTACATCCTTTCTGGGAATACGTTAACCGTTAATTCTGGGGATTTAAATTTTACTGGAGATGGAAGTATCATCCTATGTGACGGGGCGGGTTATGTCAATGAAGCGGCTGTAACCAATCCTACAAAAATCTATAACTATGGATGGTTACAAATTTGTGGCAGTACTATTAACACAGCTGAGCTCATCTTAGGAGAAAACTCTATGACCGCATTCAAAGGGGATGATATAACTATAAATGATACGATAAAATATGTTGGAAACCCAGCAGGTAGTGCTTATATTTTTGCCGATCCAACTACCAGTTTAAATGGTATTTCCTCTGGCAATACTTGTATTCCTGGCTCTACAAAGATCCGTCTACAATCAAACAATCCATCTATCACTCCTACTTGTGTAACAGATTGTAATGGATGCCCTGAATTATCAACAATTTCTGGAACCTGTCACGATGGTTCTGTCGAAGCAGCTTATTTAGCTTTAAATCCTAATTTAGAAATATGCGGCAATAGTATCGACGATAATAATGATGGCAGAACCGACGAGCCTTTCCCTGGTGGCGTACAGACGGATATGCAACTTTGGCTAAAAGCCGAAACCGGAACCAATACCACCGTAGATGGCAATGATGTAACCGCTTGGGCAGACCAATCTATCAACGGGGTAACCGCTTGGGCAGACCAATCTATCAACGGGTATTCTGCCAATGCAGATGTCAACTCAACGGATGATCCCACCTACTCAGATAATGAAATCAATTATAATCCCGGAATTGTTTTCGATGGTACTTATACCGATGATTTTTCGGATGGCCTTCATTTAGGATCTGATTATATTTACTCAACCAATGATGGACTCCATATTTTTGCGGTCGTCAATACAGCAGCGGGTGGTCTTCAATATGATAAGGTCTATGATTTTGGTGGAGTCGTCAGTGATGGTTATAGCCTTGGATGGTCTGAAAATACGACTAGATCAACTACACCAGGCAGTTATGGAGGAGCTACTAGTTTCATTAATCATTTTACAGGACCAGCCTCCTCTTTATTAGAATTTGAAATTAAATTCAATGACAGCCAAACAGTTTTCCAAGACGGTGCTACCGCCGTTACAACTCCAATAACTTTAAGCCAACTCACTGCTACTGAAATAGCAGAAAGCGATCATTATGGGACTGCCACCAATGGAGATCATACTTCCGGGCCTGTTTCTATTGGTAGAAAATCAGCCAGTCAGTATCTGGACCAGAATCGGGTATTTATGGGCGCCATATCAGAAGTATTGGTGTATAATGATACCTTAGCTCAGATAGAAAAAGAAAAAATTCAATCTTATTTAGCCTCAAAATATGGAATAACGATCAATCATAATTATCTTTCTTCTAGTGGAACAATCATTAAAGATATAAGCGATGGATACACAAATAATATTACGGTTATTGGGCGAGACGATTGTTCTGGTCTAAACCAAAAACAATCTAAGTCTGCTGATTCTGATGGAATTATTTCTATCTCGCGTTCATTTCACGCTGCCACAAATGCTGCGAATACGAATACTATTTCAAATGATGAAAGTTTTCTCGCTATTGGTAATAATGGGGCAACAGCAAATTCGAATTGGATCAATGTCGTAGATACTTTTGCTGTAATAGACCGAATTTGGAAGATAGATCCTACCAATTATTCACAGACTGTAGACGTAAAGGTTAACGTTGATAATCCAAATTTTGATCTACCTCCAATGCCCGCAAATGCGAATGGAACCTATTATTTGTTAACCGACGATGATGGAGATTTTACCAATGGTGGACTTCTTAGGTACCCATTGGAGACTTTTGATGGAATCTCATCCTATTCTAGAGTTACAGGAATTAGCCTATAGAACTATTTTACGATAGCGGTTGCCATAGCTCCGTCAGTTGATGAAATCTGTAACAATAATTTAGACGACAACGGAGATGGTAGAATCGATGAAGCCTTCCCAGGTGGTGTACAACAAGACATGCAGCTTTGGCTAAAAGCCGAAACCGGAACCAATACGACCGTAGATGGAAATGATGTTACCGCTTGGGGTGATCAATCTATCAACGGGTATTCTGCCAATTCGGATGTCAACTCGACAGATGATCCGACCTTCTCAGAAAATGCCATTAACTTTAATCCAGGGATAGATTTTGATGGAACCTTCACCGATGCTTATTCTGATGGACTACACCTGGGCAGTGATTATATTTATGGAGAAAAAGACGGCGTTCATGTTTTTGTAGTTTGTGATACAGATGTACCGGCTGGTAGCGATAAGTACGTATTTGATTTTGGATTACAAGCCAATGGTGGATATGGGATGATCTACTCTGACAATGATTATGGTATGTATACCAATAATACGAATGGTGGAACTAACTCAGAATTTTTCCATACAGAAGGAGAAGATCCTGCTTTAGTAGAAATGAAAATAGACTTTGACGATTCTCAAGCGTTTTATAGAAATGGTAATCCCTTAGGGCCATCTGTGTCCGTGACCATTCCTGACTTAGATGAATCAAACGTCAATGAGGCACCTGCTTATGGACCACTGAATAGCAGTGCGGGGCCCGTATCTATTGGTAGAAAATCAGCAAGTACGTTTTTAGATTTAGACGGAGGTAGAATTTTTGATGGAAGAATATCAGAAGTCATCGTATTTACCGATACCCTTTCTAGTATTGAAAAACAACAAGTAAATTCTTATTTAGCCATCAAGTACGGCTTGACCATGGCCCAAGATTATCTTTCTTCCGCTGGAACAATCCAAAAAGATATCAGCGATGGCTACGGTAATAATATCGCAGCAATTGGAAGAGATGATTGTTCTGGCCTACACCAAAAGCAATCAAAATCAGTTAACTCAGAAGCCATCGTTACAATCGGTCAAGGAACCATCGCTACCACCAATGCACTCAATGGAAATACCATTCCAGCAGATGAAACCTTCTTGGTTTGGGGAAATGATGGTGCACCTGCTAATGCTAGTTGGGTAGACCCAAATGTGACGATCCCCGGTACTGACCTGGCCAGCATTGACCGTACTTGGAAATTTTCAGAACAGTTCGATATTACCAATACCCTATTCCAAATTGAAGTAGACAATCCCAACTTCGATCTTCCTGCCATGCCTCCCACCGCTGACGGTACCTACTACCTACTCCGCGATGATGATGGCGACTTTACCAACGGTGGTACGACCTACGAACCGATGTCTCTCGTAACTGGAGATATCTGGGAAGTCAATATTGCAGATCCTACGAATGAATATTTTACGATTGCCGTGGGAAATACTTGTGGTGCGGTGGCTCCGGTGTTGTCCAAGTAGGATATTAATTTAGGAACTATCGGATAATTTGCTATCTATTTCGCAGGTCTTCTTTTGATAAAATTTTTCCCTCTGAATCTTTAAAGATGATTCTATCACGAACCCTATTCTGCTGGTGAATATTTCCTTCTTTTTCGGTGCCATAATCATAAATGGTATAGAATTTTTTACGAGTGTTAAACGTTTCCCATACACCAATTTTCCATCCCATATCATAGTATCCTTCCTCGGTTCTCGAACGACTTATACTACGGTATAGTCCATCCAGATAACCGTTCATATAATTTTTAAGCGTCAACGTATCTCCTTCCGGAGACAGTGTAAATTGTGGACCGTGAAACTGATCATTTTTATAAGCGTTACTGGCCCGAAGTTTTCCATCCTTATCATAGGTTTGAAATAAGCCATCCTTTTCTCCATTTTTATAACTTTCGGTAGAGCTTAATTTTCCTTTTCTAAAGTACTTTCCAATCCCGTGTTTTTTACCATCCACAAAATTAAATTCACTCCTGAAATTTTTATTTGATCTCCGGACAGTTCCATTCAGTTGTCCATTTTTGTAGTGGACATAAAAATGAGGGTCTCCATTTTTAAGAAAATAATTCCATCGTCCTGCGGGCATTCCCTGATGTAAACTTCCCTGCATTTTTACAGTCCCCTCCGGATGATATAGCGTAACAAGATTTTCGGGACGCTCAGGAGTTTCGTAAAATTTCTCTTCCTTAATCGTACCATCCTCGTGGTACCATATCCAGTGCCCTACCCTGGCGCCCCAAAAATAGGTTCCTTCCTCAAGCAGTACACCGGTTTTTGAATATCTCCGATGGATATGGTGATGGATGTTTCTAAGGTCATTTGGAAGGTTATAATCATAATCGAGTTTCTTTAATTTCAGGGAAGAGGTTTCCTGCTGTAAGGTATCTTCTCCTGAACTGGATATAGTCTTGGTCAAAAGAAAAGCTCCAAAATCCGTATATTCCCTGAAAGCAGCCAAATAAGGTCCGGTTGTTCCCGGATACCAGGTTTCTGTTTTTAATAAAAATCCATGATCATAATAATTATGAATTTCGTAATCTTGACGATGCCGGCTTAGGTGTTGAATAGTTTTCCCGTTTAGTTTTCCGTCAATATAAGTAGCCTGACTTTTTAATAAATGCTGCCCTTTTTTTTCACCGTATTTATTAGTTTCGTAATGTTTAAATATTCCGTGAGGAATTCCGTTTTTCAGAAAACCTTCCATATAAACTTTCCCCTCATGTTCCAGTTGAATAGCACCAGTATATTGATTTTCTACTTTTTCAAAATAAGATTTAATAAAAACCATTGGATCCATTCCGAAACGATAGCTTTGCGGATTAGCAGGGAGCCGGCGCGAAAATTTATCACAAACCAATCCCCCATAATCTTTACCGTTACGGGTTCTACTCACCAACAAATATTGTTCTCCCTTTATTAAAAAATATCCTCCGGCTGAAGAATTCCCGGAACCACTTCTAATGGTAATACCAGCATTTTTTGGTGGATGCTTATAAGTTTTATTAACCGTTGCCATACTCCAAAAACCAAATTGCTGATCGGTCCAGCTACTATCGACCGTCACCACCAGAATAGCACGCTGATCGGTCGTGCTTACTAATAGTTCAGTAAGGCTGACCGGATCTCCCGCACAACAAGCAATCGCAGAATTGGTTTTCACAATACCTGAGAATAGCAAAGCGATAAAAATTAACTGTTTAACATTCATACAGTTTTTTTAATAGACTGAAAAAGATAAGGTTGAGAAGTGGGGCGGCTTTATAATTGAATTTAAGATTTAGAGGGGTTATATACTTCCCAGACGAATTTGCAGGCTGGATGGTTGCATGTAGAGAAAGTTAGGGATAATCCAAGTTTGAAATTGCGGGACAACAAAGACTAGATGACGCTTCTTTCCTACTTCTTCCAAAATAGATTTCGATATGATTACTATATTGGTTTTTATATCGTTATCCACATTTTATTAACATAATGGAGACCATTTAGCACATAAGCATCACATAAAAAACAACTGATAATCACCAAGTTATACATTTAATATCCTAATTTTAGCACATAAGCGTCACATAAGAATCCTCAAGCCCAGAATGGGACATATTTAGCATATTTTTTAGAAGAATTATTTGGGTACATAATCTTTGACCAACTACCTTAAAACCATTTAAAAAAATCCACACATCCGCATATCAAAAAATCCGCACATCAAACCCGCATCGGCAAATCCACCACCCTTTTCCCCGTCAATCTCCGCACCGCATTTCCAATCGCAGCACCAATCGGACCAATCGGCGGCTCTCCTACCGGTAGCGGCACCTCCGCTCCTTGTACCAAATGCACATCAATTTCTTTAGGCGAATTTCGCATCAAAGCCATTTCGTAAGGACCATAAATCGTTGGATATAGCTGACCATCTTTGATCGTCATTTTTTCGTGGAGGGCACCACTCATGCCCATGACAATCGAACCTTCACACTGTGCGCGTACTTGATCGGGATTAACCGCTACGCCGCAATCTAACACACAAGTTACTTTATGCACTTTGATCTCTTTATCTACAATCGACACTTCTACCACTTGCGCACAAGGAGAACCCGTATCGATCGAAGCCGCAAAACCCATCGCTTTATTTCCAACTACCTCGTTCGTATAACCGGACTTCTCTGCAGCCACTTCAATTACCTTCCGAATTCTTGCTTGATTGCCTTCTGTGCCGAGCATGGCCAGTCTAAAGCCTACCGGATTCTTTCCAGCCTTCAATGCCATTTCATCTATAAAACTTTCGATGGCAAAAGTATTCGCCAATAATCCTAGGCTCCGCCACCAGCTAGTTGCAAAAGGTAAAGTGGTATGCCATTGTACGGAACGATGATTTTTGATTTTTCCATACATGATATTGGCACCACGCATCGCACCGATATCTGTTCCTAAAATCGTATTGGCAATACCAGGCATCAAAACAGAATTGATCGCTACATCTCCACTGGCATAATGGTGTTCAAGGCTATCTAAAAATCCATTGGCATTAAGTTTTCCACGCATGATATGATGCGTCGGTGGACGGAAGGTATCGTTTTGAAATTCTTCTTTTCTAGTAAAAAAATATTTGACAGGCTTCCCAACGGCTTGCGATAATTTAGCCGCGGTTACGGCGTGTGAAGTATTTAATCGTCGACCAAAACCACCTCCTAAAAAGGTAGGAATGATGTTTACGTTTTTTTTCTTTAATCCCAATGCACTGGCCACTTGCTTTTGCGTGATGCCGACTACTTGGGTAGAAAGAATGATCGTTGCCTTTCCATCCGCTACGTGGGCGACGGCGCCATTTGGTTCTAGTTGTGCATGCGCACCAATCGGACTAGAGAATTCCATTGAGACTACTCCCTCTTCTTCTGAATCTAATGCTCCACCTATTTTTTGCGTAATCATCCGGTCGCCTTTTCCGACTTGCAGCATTTCCTTGATCTCTGATTCGGTCCATTTTTTAGGAATATCCCATTCTACTTTTATCGCTCGCTTTGCGGATAAGGCTTGAGAAAATGATTTGGCGATGACGCCTACCCAGTCTGGTGTTTCTACGATTTTTACCACTCCACTCATGCCTGCTGCTTTGCTGGTGTCTACCGACTTAAAAGTCGCACCGATATGCTCGGGGCGAATCACCGCAGCGTGTAACATATCTGGCATCTCGGCATCCATTCCAAAAATAGGGTCTCCAAAAACCTTGGCTGCTAAATCTACGCGTGGGACAGGTTTACCAACATATTTATACGTATCGACCGATCTTAAATCTGGCGTACTTGGAACGTCCCAATCGGTGACATCCTTAGCAACTTCTGCATAGGTCATCGTCTTTCCACCACCTGAGACGACGCCATCTTTGGTCGATAGACTAGAAACGGCAACGCCCATTTTTTTGGCAGCTTCGCCTTTGACCATCTCCCGCATGGTCGCGGCCATTTCCCGTAGCGGCACCCACAAAGAAGCAATCGATAGACTTCCTCCGGTACTCAATCCATCTACGATTCCAGTAGCACTCGCCGCACCGACTACGTTTATTTGCTCGATAGAAACATCCAATTCATCAGCGACCATCTGCGCCAATCCAGTAAAAGTTCCTTGCCCCATTTCTACTTTAGAAGAGTGTAGAACGACTTTATTTTCCTTAGTTATTTCAAACCATAAATTGGCTTCTGTTCCTGAACCATTATAAGGCGGAATTAAGCTTTCTGAAATCTCCAATGTTTTACGACGAATTGGATTTCTAAAAACATAGGTTCCAATGGCCAAGACTCCTAAAGTTCCCAGGCCACCTTTAACTAAAAATTTACGACGGGAAGTTTTTTTATTGTTACTCATTTTTTTATTGTTGAAGCGCTGCGCTTGTTGATTTGTTGATTTGTTTAATCGTTTAATTGTTTAATCGTTGAGAGTGTTCAGTAAAGTGTGTCATCTTTGTCGTATTAGCATTGCGTAATACGAAACCGATTAACCAATCAACTAATTAACATTAACTTATATATATTAAATGTTTACTATGTGGCTTAAGTTAATTATCTAGACACAGTTAATTGAACACCCCCTAATCGTTTAATCGTAAGGTAAAAAAAACACGATAAAAGAACATTATTAATTCTTCATTACCCGATTATTCATTAATAATATTAAAAATCACTCCTGCCCCAATTCTGCTGCTCGGTGGATCGCTTTGCGCATTCTGGTATAAGTAGCACATCGACAAACATTCACAATATTATTATCAATGTCTTCGTCCGTTGGATTCGGATTTTCGGCAAGCAGTGCGGCTGTCGCCATCATAAATCCTGGTTGGCAATAACCGCATTGTGGTACGACATGTTCTATCCAAGCTTGCTGAACTGGATGTGGGTTGTCTCTGGTTCCAAGTCCTTCAATGGTGACGATATTTTTTCCTTCGGCAAATCCTATTGGCAAAATACAAGACCGGACTGCTTGTCCGTCCACATGTAGCGTACAAGCCCCACAAGCAGCCTGTCCACAACCAAACTTGGTTCCTTTTAAATTTAAGATATCTCGTACTACCCATAGCAAAGGAGTCGTTTCATCTTCGACCTCCACCGATTGTGGTTTCCCGTTTATATTAAATGATACTTTCATCTTTTTTTTTGTGTTTTAAAAAATTGAAGTTAACATTTTTTCATAAAAAATTTGCTTTGAAATTTGTTAACTTTAAATTTCAAATAAGTGATAAGATTTGCTAGAACACTTTCTTATATGAAAAAGAAAAATATTGAGGATATTCCGCTTGGACAGGTAAAACGGCAAACCGTCCCTTTTGACATCAGTACTATTGCGGAATTATATCAACGCTTTGAGGGTTCTCTCATCAATCTATTCCAGCCACACCGTATTAAGTTTCATGGGCTCACTATTATTACCTCTGGTAAAGGTAGCCATTTTGTAGATTTTGAAAAACGAACTTTCACTCCTGGCACTATTTTGCCTTCCTTAAAAGGTCAGGTCCATGCTTTTGAAAAACAACGAAAAGTGGATGGAATCGTCATCTCCTTCGACGAATCTTTTATTTCCGGAGGGATGAGTGAATCCAGTCTATTTCATTTTTTGCATCTTTATTATACCCCACATTTACACATCGGAGAAGAAAATATTCGGGAACTACTTCCTTTCATACAGCAGCTCACTGAACTCCAAAAGAACCCCAACCCAAATCTTAAAGCTGCCCTCATTCAGACGATTTTCACTTCTCTTATTTTACAGATAAAAAGACATACCATTTATCAGCATAAAACTTTTCAAAGTCAGCGATACAAGGATTTCGTAAAATTTCAGGAACTCATTTCAAAGCATTATACCAAAACACATAATGCCCACGACTATGCCCAGATGATGCATATTTCCTACAAATACCTGAATGATGTTTGTAAAGAAATGGTAAAAAAAACACCTCGGTCCCTAATCAACAGCTACCTCATTCTGGAAATTAAAAGAAAGCTGACGGAAAATAAATATACTTCTCAGGAAATTGCCTTTGATACCGGATTTAAAGATCCTTCTAATTTTATTCGATTTTTTAAAAAAGAAGAAAAAATCACGCCCTCCAAATTTTCTAAAACCCACCTCGGTTAGATATTGACCATTCTTATTATAATATTGACCAAAGTTTTACCTGCGCTTTGGCCTATCTTTGCTGTATCGTTTTGATAGTGTTGTTTACTATTTTTTTCCTTAAATGAACAGGCTCCAAGCGATTATTGCTATAAAATTCTCTAACATTTTAAAAAAAATAATATTATGAATAGTGTAACAGAAAAAACCAGCACTGCCGCTGTTAAGCAAACCATCTTGGATTTGATTCAGGCAGGGACTACTTTTGACATTGCTGCTCTGGACCGTATTTATCACAATGATATGCAGGTGGTAAGCATTGATCTGGAAGGCAACCTAAATATCGCCAACAAAGACGCCTTTAAAGGACTTTTTGAAATGAAACTGAAAGCGGGTGATCCACCATTACAGACCTGGGCGGAGTTTAACCATATCGAAGTAAAAGACCATACGGCTCACGTACTTATTTCCCGTAAAGTTAATCTGACAGGGGAAGATCAGTTTTTAGTACTCAGTATCGACTTAGTTTACGAATCAGACCGATGGCAGGTAACCAGAGAAGTTATTTTTGCCCGTCCGGATGAGAACGTTGCATAAAAATGTTTAAAACAATTCAATCTTGTTTCAAAACTTTATTTATTCATCTTTACAAAAAAATACAAACATGAAATTTTCATTTGATGCAGATAAAGCAATTCTGGTAGTCGCTGATATGCAAAAACTATTTACGGATCCCAGCAGTCCTTACGGTAACGATGCCAGCCCACTCATCGAACCTACCAACAATCTAACAAAATCCGCACGGGCAGCGGGCATCCCCGTCATCCATACCTCCTATCAACTAAAAAAAGATGGTAGTGACCAAGGGCTAAGATCAGACTGGCCGCAGATTGGCGAGGGATATTTTGATCCGAAATCTCCGTGGGCAGCGTGGGACCACCGTCTGGAGCAAGAACCAGCAGACCATATTCTGAACAGAAATCGTCCGGGTATTTTTCATAATGGCCAACTGGAGGCACTACTTAAAAAGCTGGGCAGGGAACAAGTAATTCTCTCCGGACTGAGTATCAATTACGCGATTAGCTTCTCCGTACACGAAGCCTTCTCCCGTGATATTCCAGTATTCTTAGTAGAAGATTTAAGCACCTTGACCGCTTTCGAAGACCAGAGCAAAAGAGATTATCTACACCAGACGCTTGATATGTGGGCTTGCCAATTAATTAGCCTCGAAGATATGCTGGACAAACTGGACGTCTCTAAAACAGCAGACGCGCTCTCCTAATATATAGAGTGTGTGGTAAATCGAAGCATTCGTCACGCACGTTAATATTTTCTATTTCCAAATATAAATTTCTCAACTATTTTTTCCAAAATCTGAGGTAAGTAACACTTACGTCCTGGGACTTTATTGTCCCGAAATAAGGAGGAAGGCATTAAAAGGTTAAGTTAATTTTATTAAAACAAATATCATGTTATTAAAAAATAAACTGCAACAAATTACGGAGGCTGGCTTTCAAAAAATGCCGCAGCCTATTGCTCAAATAATCACCGACGGCATTACTGAACTAAAAAACAGTGATCTAAAAACCAAGGCACTCAAAGTCGGGGATACCATTCCTGATATATCACTAATAGATTCAAATAATAAAACGGTAGCATTGACCGATTTTATCACAGAAGAGTTTCTGGTCCTGAATTTTTACCGAGGCGGATGGTGTCCTTATTGTAATCTAGAGCTACGGGCCTATGAACAATTGACGGCCAAATTTAAAAGAAACAAAACAAATATTGTGGCGATTAGTGGAGAACTACCTAATTTCGCCCAACAGACCGCTCAGAAAAATATACTTTCTTTTCCGATACTGACCGATCAGGATGGTACACTGATGCAAGCGCTCGGAATCAAATTTACACTAGGAGAAAAGCTAAGAAAAGAATATAAAAATTTCGGACTTGACCTAGATCGTTTCCATGGTAATACCAACCAGGAATTGATGGTTCCCGCAGTTTATATCATCGACAAAAATCTGAAAATAATTTTTGTACACCTTGAGGAAGATTATATGACCAGAGCCGAACCACAGGAAGTTTTAGACTGTTTGACTGTTTTAAGCTAAATAAAAAACGATCAAGGGAGTGATCCGAAAATTCGAATCATCCTTTGATCGTTCTCTTTAAGGTCTACTCTTTACAGATCGTCAAACGCAATTTATTAATATCTCATTCCTAAATCACGACCAACTTCATCGTTGCAATATTTCTACGTCCTTTAGCGAGGGTAACGGTATAATTTCCGTTTGCTAAATCTTCAATCGTCCAATTAAATTTATTAAAACCCTTTTCGATTCGTACAGATCGTTCTTTTACTTTTTTACCACGTAAATCAAAAATTCGGATTACGCCATCATAAACCTGCTCCGTAGTCAGTACTAAATTCACATCATATTTAGCGGGGTTTGGATAGAGCTTTATGTGTTCATTAGCAACGCCTTCATTCCGAACCGACCGTACCTCGGTATACTCAAAACTATCATCAAGATCGATTGATTTGATTCGGTAATAAGAGATTCCCGGTAAGGGCTGATCATCGGTCGTTTCATACTTTTGGGTAATAGTGGAATCTCCTGCACTATCTACAAGTTCGATATCCACGAAGGTCCGTCCGTCTGCGGATCGTTGTACTAAAAAATGTGAATGATTGACTTCTGATTCCGTTTTCCAGAATAAGGCTACTTCCTTTTCCTGCACTATATACTCGGCTGTGAATTCAGAAAATTCAACAGGCAAAGCAGTTGTTATATTATAACATCCTGGTGGCACAACCAGTCCAGGTGTGACAAGTCCGGCAATTTTATTATAACTACCAAAACTGGCACCATTGAGAACATCATCGCCTGCGGCCAACCAGTCTTGCAATAAAGTTTTCCAGATAGAACGGTAATCATGTTGCAAAGCAGTGGCAGGTAAATTACCCGCTGCATCGAGTGCATTCGGGTCAATATTGATGTTGGTACCGCGTACACCAGGAGCAGCGCCTGAACCAAATAAAAAGACAGGAGCAAAATTTCCGTGATCGGTCCCCATACTTCCGTTTTGAGTAATCCGACGTCCAAATTCAGAGAAAGTGGCGGTCAATACATTCTGTTCCAATCCAAGGTTGGTTAAATCTTCGGTAAATGCTTTAATGGAATCAAAAACATCTTTTAATAAATTAGCGTGCGTTCCTAAATTTGTACTTCCTGACTGTACTTGGTTGGCATGTGTATCAAATCCGGGTTTATGTACTAAAAACAATTTGGTCTTACTACCTCCATCCAGAAGGCGGGCTACCGTTTTAAGCTGGTTCCCCAGATTACTGCTGGGATAGGCAGTTCCTGAATTATTTCCACTATTATAAACATTGGAAATTCTACCACCATAAGCATTGGTCGTATTTTCGACCCCCATGATATGATTGATATTATCTCCATAGTCAGAAGTAGGAACCGTTCCGTGTGCAGCAGTTCCCAAACCATTTAACAATCCAAATAAATTACCTGGATTTTGATTACTTAAATTTACACCGATGTATTCATTGCTATGATCATGAAATCCGATCGAAGGTTTGGAGTCTCCCAATTGAATACCCATTGGATCTGGATAAAGGGGCGTTGGCCCTGAAAAAGCACCAGGAAAAGCGGTATCGAGATAGCGTCCCATCCATCCACTATCAATATTAAAATTAGCGGGCGTACCATCTCCTCCGGTTAACCATAAATCAGTAGATTTAAAATGAGATTGATTATAACCAGGATAACCTACCGCCTGAATTAAACTGGCCTGTCCAGCATCATACATCGCTTTAAAAGAGGTCATTGCCGGATTTAATCCTACTTGATCTTCTATCGGCAACGTAGTATCAAGATTTATATAACTACCTGCATTGATTCGAATATTAGGACGTAAGTTCGCATAACGACTATACTGATCAATTGGAATAATCGTATTTAATCCATCATTTCCTCCTTTAAGAAATATGATAACCATCACCCGGTCACTGATTCCTTGACAATTAGTTGGTAAGTAGCTAGGAGAGGCAAAACTCCGCAACGGCATTCCGTTTAACAATAGTGGAGCGGCGGATAATTTCGTTATATTATTAAGAAAATTTCTTCTTTTCATTTTTATTTATTTTGAAATTCTTGTGAGGAAATCAGCGCAGTAAACAAACGCTCCAGAGGAATTCTTACACTAGTAGCATTCCCCGAATTTTCGTAAGCCTGCCATTCAAACTGCCAGTTGAGCAACGACAAATCATCTAAGAATACTTCATTCAAAAAATAGTTGCGACGAGCTAGCAGCGGTGCCTCCGCAAATAAATATCCGATCAAACCATCTACGATCTCCATTCCATCCGCCGGATCAGAAACAACTCCACTATTCTGAATAAAACTTACGACATTCAAAGGAAAAGCTTTACTATCACCTGGTAATAAAACCCTTGTTCCCGTAAGTAGAATTTCCGGCAACTTATATCTTGCAATTAACGTACTTCCGCCGAACCAGTTTTTATCGTAACCCGGTGCCTGGTAATAAGCAGCATATCCTGCTACATTTTCAGGTCTAAAAAAAGTCATACCCGCTCCCTCGTGCAACACTAATGCCACCGACCTCCAATACCAATAAAAATAATGATCTTCTCCGTCCGTGACTGGATCGGGAATTTGGAGATTAAAAAAAGTAGCTGTTTGAATCCAATTTTCCATCGGTGATTTTATGAGTCCACCAATCACATCGTCCGTCGCATCGCCATCTCCTGTATCATAAAAATGCTGAGACCGAAGCAGTTGTTTAATGGTTGGTTCTAAATCATAATCATCCCCTATCAAGGTTTCTGATAACGGCGTGATAATATCTGATTCGATTTCTTGGGTAATATTATGATGGACAAAATATCGATATAGTTTTCGACAAATATTCTTAGCTGTTTCAGGTTGTGCAAAAACCATTTCCACAAAATCATCTAATTCTCGAAACATATCGTCTTGATTCACTGCTCCCAGAATAGTTGTATTATTAAAAGCAGCGGTAAATGTTTTGTCGCCAAGATCATGGGCCCAAATAGCAGGGTGTCCTTGGGTGATTCCTGTAACTGGATCACGATACATATCATTTCCACCTAAAGGACGATCCCAAGTTGGCCGCCAACCTGTCAATACTCGAGCAGCCGTTACAATATCGTCTTCTGTATAATTAGTATAATTACCGGGACCAATTTGAGGACCTTTTCCAATGGTAAATAATTCAAAAAATTCTCTAGCATAATTTTCGTTAGGACTGTCTCTTACGTTGTCATTACCATTAAGATAACGAAGCATCGCGGTGTCAATCGTCACTTTTTTTGCCAGCGTTTTATAATTTCCAATGGAATAAAAAGATAATAAATCCAGGTAGTCAAAATATTGAAAAGGACTTACTTGGGTGTTAGACACCACGAAAATACTATGTAAAAAAAAAGTCATCCGATGCTGAATCCCTGGATTTTTTTCTGCTTCTCGCAGCCACCAGGCGGTTACATTTCGTCGCTTCTTAAAATTTTCAAGACCTTGAGGAGGAGATAAATTTACTCCGGAATTAATAAAGGGTTGTCCGGAAATATAATCGAGTGGTTCGTCCATATCCAAGGTATAGGGATTGAACAAACTATTGACTGCATTGGTAACAGACATTCCAGCCAAATTGTCGACAGCCGTAGGTGTATAACGATAGGACGAACGGCGCAAAAGATGTTTTGCCAATCGTACACCCAATGTCCCTGTGTGAGGTTGAATAGATGCCATTTTTATTTTTTAGGTTATAAAAAAATTTTAAGCACGGGTTCTTATTTCTTTTTAGAATTAAAAAGAAATAGAACGAAAAAAGCATTAAAATTCGTTAGATTTTTAAGGAAAGATTTCACTTGATTGAATTCGGTAATTCATTCGGCAGTCTAAATGTAGTTATTATATATATAATAAACGAATCCTTATAATATTTTTTTCTGAATTAGTGGTTTTTTAAACAGTGAAATATCCGTTCCTATTTGCTCCAAATAGTTTGCCGCTCCCCGAATAGCATATTCTACAGAACCTGCCTTTTCCAGAACCGTATAAATTTCCTGCAAACCTAACGCATCCTTTTCTTTTTTAGACAACTTGGATTTTCCAACCACCGCAACCAATGGTTTTTGATATTCTCTACAAAGTGTGGCTACCCCACCAACCACTTTTCCATCTAAAGAAGTTTTGTCCAGTTGTCCTTCTCCGGTAATCACCAAATCTGCTTGCATCACTGCTGTTTCTAAATTGGTTTGTACTTTAACAAACTCAAATCCATTGGTAATCTGGGCATCAAATAAACCCGCTAAACCGGCTGCAATTCCACCTGCGGCACCACCGCCAACCAGTTCTGAAATGGAACGCCCTGTCGTTTTTTCAATCAGTTGAGCTATATGGCGTAAGCCGCGATCAAGTAATTCAACGTCTCTATCCGTAGCGCCTTTTTGTGGTCCAAAAACATAGGCGGCACCGTTGTGTCCATACAATGGATTGGGAACATCAGATAGGATTTTTAAAGAATTGACTTTCGCTGCTTGGCTAGTATCTATGCTAAGGATTGCTAATAGATTCCCACCAGAAGGAAGGATGGAATTTTTATTTTTATCAAAAAAACGAACGCCCAATTCGTAGGCAATTCCCAGTCCTACCTCCGTCGTACAACTTCCTCCTAGACCAAGTACCAAATCACGTGCACCTGCCTCTACTGCAGCACGCATCATACGTCCGGTACCGAGGGTGGTGGTACGGAGCGGATTGCGTTCCTCATTTTTCAATAGGGAAATTCCAGAAGCAACAGCCAACTCAAAATAAGCGGTTTGTCCTTCTATTAAAAAAGGAGCGATAATCGAACGGCCAAGCGGATCAATAGTTGATTGATGGGTAAAAGGAATATTGAACGATTGACCTAAGACGGCTAAGGTACCATCACCTCCATCCGCCAACGGGTGAATGATCGTAGTAATTTTAGAGTCCCTACTATTTAATCCTTTAGCCAGCGAAGTATTGACACCTACGCTATCTAAGGAACCTTTAAATTTATCACAGGCAAGGAGTATTCTCACTAGGGTATTTTTATTTTTTAAGAACTATAAATCTAAGGTATTAAAAATTGCTGAAGAACTATTTTAGATATATTTTTATTTAGCAGTACTTCAAAACTTTGCTCCACCAAAATTAAAAGACTAAAATTTGGCCACGCTGCGCTTTTTATCTATCTTAACGACTAAGCCCAAACCAAACCTACTAAAATGAAAACATGTTCTTGTCTAATTTTAAAATTGCTCGGCTAACACCGGCACTCAAAAAGCAGTTTTTTCTTTTTGTTGTATTATTAAATATTCTACCATCCATCCGTTCCCTTATTTTTTATGGACTGTTTGGGTTTCCTATTTATGTACAAAATTTCAGAGTATCTGAACCGCTTTTCCTTAAAGTACTGATGGTGGCTACCGCATTGGGTGTGTTGGGAATCATTGGTTGTTTGATTCGTCACAAGAATCGTGATATCATCGGGCTTCTTCCAGTTTTCTTTCCCTTTGCATTTGCCCTTGCAGTCAATTGGGGAATGCCAGATGTAGATGAGCAAGGTAATTTAAGTCCACTGGTCTATGCTTTTTACGCCTGTACTCAAATTTCATTTTTATATTTTATTAGTAAAGGGAAATTACGTTCTATCTCATTCCTCGCCATCTTATTTATCATTTTTCTTTGGTCGGGTTTACTAGAGGCCTTGTTATTTTTATTATATGCGCTATTGTTTCGATTTTTATATTATGCTACAAAACAGAATATAGATACTTTTAAAAATACCGGATTCATAGACCTCTTAAAACTATTTGGAAAGACTTTCCTTTATTGGTGTCCACTATTACTGCTGATCATTCCTGGATCAATAATCACTAATAAGGTTTACAAATCTGCGATGGATGCGGTCTATCGACATAGCTTTGTCGTCTCTACAGATTCTGAAAAAAAATATGAAATTCCACAATTTGAAAAGGATCTAAAAAATTCAATAGATGACCAAACACAGGCGACTTACCACCGAATCAACGAACAAGAAAAAGCGATGATCAAAGAGGCTAAAAAAACTGGAAAAGTTCCTAAAGATATGGTCCAGAGATTTGGAAATGATATTCCAAATGATTTAAAAAAAATATCTAGTGGATTCAAACAGGAAGACTGTGGTTTTTTAGGAGTCAAATGTGAAGTGAAAAATTGGACCAAACGGGAACTCAATAAAACTTATAAAAGCGTTAGAAAGAAATCGCTTAAAAACCTCGAAATCCAAGCTTCCGAAAAAGGAACAGCAGGAGCAGCCCAAGCAATTGCTGCCATCGAAACGACGGCCAATCGTACTTGCGAGGAATTAGAAGGCTTAAACCAGAAAACCCAAAAATCTATTTCTTTTATTTTTTGGTCTGTTTTATTATTCAGTATTACGATGGATATTTTATTAGGACTCGTGATCTTAAAAAGTTTTATGTATGTTTTTGCTCGCGTAGCTTTTTCCAATGACACCCAAAACTACGTTACCTTTATGGAAAGTGATGCCAAGCCTTCTCAAGGTACGATTCGTAAAACGGGTAGTCAATATATCATCCCTGCTGAGGAAACCACCAATTACTTTGTATCTCGTGCTTATGAACCGAGTGGTAGAGCACCCAAAATCACTTTACCTCAATTCACCAAAGCCATCTTAGCTAGGATTTTCACTCGCAATTATTTGATGAATAAAATCACGATGGATAACCGAGATGAGCCCGTCTATTTTAGAAGCATCGGTAGTCAAGAATTTGTGGAATGGGAAGTAAAAGAAGGAGAAGAAATTATTTTCCATTTTTCTA
The DNA here is from genome assembly GCA_937927835.1 of uncultured Saprospiraceae bacterium. Taxonomy (GTDB): domain Bacteria; phylum Bacteroidota; class Bacteroidia; order Chitinophagales; family Saprospiraceae; genus JALZUU01. Next base: position 29,440 of record CALGJS010000448.1, read on the forward strand.
ATTTTGTCGGAATGAGTGAGACGCTTCAGCTATCGGCCATTATCAGTTTCCGGCTTAGTTCTTTATTAATGGGTCGAATTATTTTCACTTCTGCAAAAGGGCCAGGAAAAATCATTTTGCTTTCTCAGGGAAAACCTGCCATAACCGGAGATCCAAAAGCAGAAGCGAGTGTATCCACCAGTCGGATTCTTAGTTGGGATAAAAATGCACGATTCCATGTTGAGTCTGAACTAAATATTTTTGACGTATTTCTAAGTGGAATTTATCTAAAGAAAAAACCAGAAGACTTTGTGCTCATCGACGCCGATGCTAAAGGAAAGGCGAAAAGCGGCATTGCCCAATTCATTAAACATTTTTTATTACCCATATAATTAATCCAATAATGCAAATCAGGGGTTAGAAATAAATATATGAATTAAAGAAACATCATCTTCTAATTGAACTTGGGATATTTTGCTTCTTGCTTCTTTTCAAAAAATTATTTTTTTTCATATTCCATATATTCCCACAACCTTCCCACCGCTCAATTGTAGTATATACCTATGCTCACAAAAGGAATCGCCTATATTTTGATCGCTACTCTATCCTTTGCCGTAATGAATGTTACCGCCAAAGACATAAGTAACCTTCCTGCCTTGCAAGTAGTCTTTTTCAGAGCCTTTGGTAGTTTTATTTTTATCTTTCCTTATATGCTGTATAAGCGAGTTTCCATCATTGGACATCAACCCAAATTTTTATTACTCCGAGGTCTTGTAGGCGTAATTTCGCTCGCGACTTTTTTTTTAGCTATTCAACGAATTCCGTTGGGTTCTGCTATTTCGATCCGTTATCTAGGTCCTATTTTTGGCGCCGGACTTGCCGCCTATTTTTTAAAAGAAAAAATTAATAAAGGACAATGGATCAGTTTTGCGATTGCTTTTTCGGGTGTCATTATTCTAAAAGGATTTGATCTTCGCATTGATTTTATTAGTCTTGGCCTTGCGATGACTTCTGCTGTTTTTGTCGGAATGGTATTCGTGTTGATTCGTTACCTTGGTGCCAAGGAACATTATCTGACAATCATTAATTATTTTATGGTTATCTCTATGGTAGTCGGAATCTGTTCTTTACCTTGGTGGCAAATGCCCGTCGGTAACGAATGGTGGTCAGTCATCAGTATTGGTATTTTTGGTTTGATTGGACAAATTTTTATGACCCGTGCTTTTCAACTAGAAGAGACCAGTGTCTTAGCTCCCTTCAAATATATGGAGTTGATTTATGCACTGATTTTAGGGTATTTTATTTTCGGTGAAACGTATCAACCACTCGCCTCTGCTGGGATCATCCTGATCTTAGTTGGAATGCTTTCGAATGTATTTGCGAAAGGAAAGAAGTAATTTTTTTACTTAAAAAAAACAAATTAACAGAAAGATTTTCAACCAGCAAGACAAACGCGATTGCGGTATTTGCTTTTGCTTTTGCTTTTGAAAATTTACGATACAATTCATGAATGATACAATTCATAAATTGTATCTACAGCCCCTATTCCCAAAATGACATAAAGCCACTCGCCGGGAAAGACACCAGACAGCCAAGTCAATAATTGAATACTGATAATCGTAATCGAAAACCCTAAACAATTCACCAACGTAAGCGCCGTTCCTTTAATTTCTGGAGGCGCATTATTGGCCACCAAAGTAGAAAACATAGGAGAGTCGGCGATGACCACCATTCCCCAAAAGAATAAAAATAAAATGAAAACAGGAAAGGAAAAATAAAAAAATAAAGGCGATAAAAAACAACAAACCCCAGATAATCCAAGTGCTAATCGAGCCGTTTTAGCTGTACCAAATTTTAAGGATAACTGTCCACTCAATACACAAGCCAGACCTCCTATCGCAATCACTAAAAATGACCACCACGATACATCTAAGTTGGTACTCGAATGCAATTGTTGATGCGTTGCTAACATCACCGGAACAAAAGCCCAGAAGGCATATAGTTCCCACATATGGCCAAAATAACCGAAGGCAGCTGCTCGAAATTTAGGATAGCGAAACACCTCAAAAATAGCGGTTCCGCTCAATCGTTGCCCTGGTTTACGATAAGGTCCATCAGGAACAAAAAACCACATCATTAAGCCACCAAAGGCAGCCAAAATAGAAGTTGTGACGACGACTGCCCGCCATGATAAACTTTCGTTGGTGATCACTTTTAACAAATGTGGAAAAGCAGTACCTAGTACCAAAGCCCCCACCAAAAACCCTAAAGATCGTCCTAGTTTTTCAGCAAAATAATCTGCCGATATTTTCATTCCAACGGGATAAATACCTGCTAGAAAAAACCCAGTTATAAATCTTAAAAAGAATAGACTACCAAAACTATGACCAGACCAAATGACACCTAGATTAGCCAGCGCTCCCATCATAGCTGAAAAAAGAAAAACTAGAGAAGGAGAAAAACGATCAGCCAAAGAATACCAAGCAAATATTAAAGTGCCACTAATAAATCCAAATTGGACCGCCGAAGTCAATCCTCCTAAAGCTTTTGTTGATAAATTAAAATCGGCAATTAAATTATCCATCACCCCATTACTAGCAAACCAAAGTGAGGTGCAGCAAAATTGGGCCGCTACAATAACAGGGAGTACGTAAGGAGCAGGATCTGTATTTTTCGTGATTGACATGTTAATGGGACGAACGACTTTGGCCAAAATGATAAAACACCCTTAGATAAAAGGCCATTAAGTTTTAAATATTCAGAAACTGTGCGCGATCAAATCTATTTTTTAGTCTCCAAATTAGCGGC
>CALGJS010000449.1 GCA_937927835.1 uncultured Saprospiraceae bacterium
AAAATTTGAGCAGATAGAAAGTGTCCGAATAACATAAAAGTAAGGAGTAACTTTAATTTCATTTTTATTTTTTTTAGGAAAAATGTAGACTATGGAACGTACTCAAAGTCTAATTTCATTTAAACATTTTTAATAGAGCAGTGTTAACCACTTTGTCAACGTTTATCTTTGTTAGATAAGTATTCTGGCTAATTTTTTATTAAAAACAAAAGTAATACTTTTATAATAAAAAAGAGAAGAAGTTTTTTAAACTATTTAATTTCCTACTTTTACCTTGGAAAAACTGCGGTTTGTCTTTTTCAAAAAAAAATCTACCAACCCAATTATGATCACCATCATCTCTGCCACCAACCGTCCCAATTCCAACACCGAAGCTTTCGCCAAATACTATTTTCAAGAGCTAAAGAAAAAAGCTAAAACGGAAGTTAAGTTTCTTTCGCTTACCGAATTAAACGAAACCGCTATCGTTACAGGCATGTATCAAGCGGATACCCAACACGATAAAATTCGCCAACTTCAAGACGAATATATTTTTCCAGCAGATCGACTCGTCATCATTAGTCCAGAGTACAATGGTAGCTTTCCCGGAATCCTAAAATACTTTATTGATGCGGTTTCTATCCGAAATTATAAAGGAACCTTAAGCGGCAAAAAAGCACTGCTAGTTGGAGTGGCCACCGGACGTGCCGGAAACCTGCGAGGAATGGGACATCTTACTCAAATATTGATGCATGTAGGAATGGAGGTGCATCCTGCACAAATTCCTTTCTCCAGTGTAGGCCCATTTATTGAAAAAGGGAAATTGACGGATAAGGGAACTCGGAAGACAGTGCGAGATCATATCGCGGGGTGGATTTAGGTTTTTTGTTTAATCGTTGATTTGTTTAATCGTTTAATCGTTTAATTGTTGATCCAATAATGTAAACAAACGCGCTACCTGTCGGCAGGAATGATATACACGCCAGAAGAAACATTATTCATTAAAACAATATTAATTATCCCACCTTGATTTCGTGTCCTAGCCAGCGTTCCACATTAGACTTCCACATCTGCTTATACTGCGCTTCATTAATAATATTTCTCTCCAACGCCAAGTCTAATAACTTTCCAGGATAAGAAGACTGTTCTTCGCTGTTCATTTCGCCGAGTGGATAAGGATCGTCTAGTCCGACAAAAATCTGATCGGTGCCATTACGACGAATCATTAGTTCTAGTGAATCGGTATCGTGTACCAAGGTATCGAAGAAGATATTAGGATGACCGACTGCTTTACGAGGATGAATTTTTCCTTTAAATAAATCTGGTCGACCATCAAACCCTTGAATTCTACGGCCAAGGTTGATCTGTGCGAGTTGTCCTCCGTGGGCAAAACAAGTTCGAATATCTGGGTATTTTTCTTGATAACCATTCAACGTAAAAAAGTGGTAGGCATCCGCACATTGTGCCAGCATCCATACTAGATGAAAACGCCAAGCGGTATTTTCTAGTTTGATAAATTTTTCTCCATCATAAGGATGAATTTCGATGGCTAGTTTATAGTGATTGGCCAGTTCGAGGATGGGTTCGATTTCTTCATCGAAGATACATCGCCAAGTTCCGATTGAATCCATATAATGGGTCGGTAAACATAAGACCCGCATTCCCAATTCTTCCACGCATCGTTCAATTTCCCAAAGGGCTCCTCGCGTATATCCGCAGTGTACGACAAAACCCGTCGTAAACTTATCCGGATAATCATGTTGTACCTTGGCATTAAAATCATTTTGGAAACGCAACACTTGTTTCATCTCTTCCAATCGAAGACCATTACCATAGAGTTGAGAAAGGTTCAGGACTACCGCATGATCGATTCCGCTGCGTTCCATCCACTCTAACTTTTCGTGTAAGAAAAAACTTTTATCCGTAATCGGTCTTTTCCAATTTTTCTGAAGCATGAATTCGCGTTTTTCATCGATCCAGAAGATTTCTTTATCTTTCATAAAAGAAGGAATCTGCTCAGGATAAGGCAGTAAATGAGAATGGCCGTTGATACGCATAGGATGGTTTGGGTTTTCTATTTTGGAATATTGGTTGTATGTATGTTCAATCTAAGGTCAAATATAAGGGTTATTTTTTTGGGAATGGAATTTCAATATTCAATAATGGATATTCAAGGGCTAGTGAATTACCTATTTTTTAGTATCCTACTATTTATAAAAATCAGAGGGGACCCTCCGCATTGCGTTTTGCGGGGTTTTCTATCCAAAAAATGGTCAAAAAATAATTTCTCAAATACGGTTGAAATCTGTCAGATTCACTTTACTTATTCACTTCTCTAACCAGACTTTCCCCTTTTTCAAAGTCGTATAAAGTTAAATTTCTTAGTTCATAATAAGCCAACCAAAAAGCGCGGAGTGCTGTCATATGTTTTTTACGAGCTTCATTTTGTTCACGGATAGCGAGGTTAAGATCGGTGATTCCAATTTTCCCAATAAAATACCTTTTTCGGGTAATCTCTTCTCGCTTTTTTGAAGCATCGTAAGCACGTACTGCTAGGGCGACTTGTTTTCTGATCAAGTCAAATTGATTGACTCGAAGTAATATTTCTTGTTCGAAACTGATCCGTTCTTGTTCAATATTCATTCGTTCTAAATCGCGATTTGATCGAGCAATTTCCATTCGAGATTTTGCTTTCCCCCAATCTGCAATGGGAATTTGGATGCCTAACGAGAGTTGTTCTTGATCCCTTGGACTACTGAATGCATCGCCCAAATTTTTAGCGGTTTGGCTTAATCCGAAACGACCAAATAAATTAATGTTACGACCATTGGCGCCTTTGGCTTCCGCGATTGCGCGTTCTGATTGTTCTAACCTTCGTTGAAACTCAATGGTTTTACTTCGATTTTTTCGCGCATATTCTAAAGCTATATTTGCGTCAATTTGGAAATCTGGAATTTCATCCGGTGGGACTAAATTAAATTGAACCCTATTTTTAATACCTAAAAAATTCCGCAATCCTTCTGTATTGGATTGTAAGTTTAAAGTAGCTTCCGCCAATTCGGTATCAGAATTCATCGCTCCTAATTCAATTTGTAGCAATTCTGTTTCTGCAATTCGGCCCACACTATATCTTCCTTGTGAAATCGTAAACAAAGTGTCTGCATTCATTTTATTTCGGGTAGCTGCTTCCAAGTTTATTTGAGAAATAAAAACTTCAAAGAAAAAACTAGCGGCATCGTAAGCGACCATTTGTATTTCTTCGCTGTATTCTCGAATCGCTTCATTATAGCGTAAGGGCTGAATTTTCTTTTCCCATTTTAAATTATTAAAACCAAAAAACGGTTGATTAAAACCAACCACAATTGGACTGGATAAATAAGAGGTTGATTTAGGATTGACGTCTGTTTTGAAAATATCCAATCGCTCTAAACTGGTGCTGGCAAATACACTTCCACCTGTCAGGGCAAGATCCTGTGACAAACGGAACCCAACCGAATTGCTCATAAACGCACTTGGAATAAAACTTTGTTCTCCATTCTGTAAAGTGATTTCCCGGATACTTCGATTGAAATCTGGTAGCTCTCCAAAAAAACTAATTTCGGGTTTGTAATTAGCTAGAAAAGATTGATTTAGCCAGTAGTTGGTACTCAACTTTGTATTGGCAATTTGTACATCTGGAGCACCTCCAAGTGCCATGTCTATTACTTCTGTTAAGCTTAATTTCATGGTACTCGTTTGAGCAGAAAGTTGGCTTATAGAAAGGCATAGGAAAAGAAAGATATAGGAATGTTTTTTCATGAAGATGTTCTCTTTTAATAAATGGTTGCTTTACAAAATTAAGGTTGTTGGTTCGCTCTTTTTTCTGAAATAGTTTTACGTAAGAAGTAAGCCAACTAGCCAATAGCTAACTGGCCAACTAGCAAAAAGATCAATCACTTCTCAATGCTTTAATTGGATCTTGTAAGGCAGCTTTTCTTGCGGGGAATAGACCAAAAATTAAACCTACCGAAGCGGCTACACCGAATGATAAAATAATGGACCAACTGGAAACTACGGTTGGAATATCCGCTGAAGAAGCGATGGCGTTGGCTGCCGAGACACCCAAGATTACGCCAATGATTCCACCGATCAAACTTATAAAGATCGCTTCAAAAAGAAACTGTAAAATGATATCTGTTCGAGTTGCACCTAAAGATCGACGAAGACCGATTTCTTTGATTCGTTCCAAGACCGAAGCTAGCATAATATTCATAATTCCAATGCCACCTACCAAGAGGGAGATGCCTGCGATGACCGCTAAGACAAAATTAAAAGTGTCTTGTGTTTTTTGTTGTTGTTGTAAAAGTAGTTCGGGTACTTCTATTTCATAATCAATGATTCCTTGGTGTCTTCTTTTTAACATTCGCCCTAAGATATCGGCGCTTGCTTGTAAGGTATTTGATTCATTGACTTGTAAAACGAGCCGATCTAATTGGTGGTAATTTTGTTGTGGTGCATTGGCATTATTTTCATCCTCATCTTCATCGTCGTCGCCAATATCTTCTTTGCTAATGAATGCTCTGTTTTTAAAACGGAGTAGGGCCGTATTAATTGGAATATAAACGTCAGAATTATAGTCTCGGATTCCAAGATTTTCTAAGCTTTCCTTTGTCGCTATTCTTCTTTCGAGCACCCCAACGATGGTCAACCAAGTATTTCCACATTTAATTTTTTTACCGACGGGATCTTCTTGACTAAAAAATTTGGTTTGAATGCTTTTGCCAATAATACAAACAGGTTTACCAAACTCCATATGCTTCTCATGAAAGTTATTTCCTAAAGCGATTTCTAAATTATTTAATTCAAAAAACTGATTTGTAATTCCGACACATTTTGCTCGCTGTAATTTTCCAGATTGAATGATTGGGGTATTTAAAATCATTTCTGGGCTAAAATTCTCGATGGTAGGTATAATTTTTTTTATGGCTTCGACATCATTTAGGGTTAGGCCTGGCGTCCAAGACGTTTTATTATTTTGCCCCAAATTGCCACCACCTTGATCATCTTCTCCGGATGGGATAATTGATTTAATCACAATATTATTGGTCCCAATTAATTTCATTTGAGCAAGAATGGACTGTTTAGCTCCTGTTCCAATGGCGAGCATCGCAATCACCGCTGCTACTCCGAAAATAATACCGAGTGCGGTTAAAAAAGTTCTTAGCTTATTAGCAAATACGGCCTCCATTGCCAACGAAAAATTAAAGAGAACTCGATTCATTTGAGGGCGTTTTAGTATGCTTAGTTTTCATCTTTATCGCTGTAAGCCCATTTGCTAGAACAAATAGACAGCGGTTTATAAAGTATTCAATCAGAAGTTGAGGTTACAGTGTATTTTACCTTAAACCAAAGTTTGGTTGAAAAGCTGCTGTTGGTCATTTGCTTTACTTGATTGCGGCTGCCTGCCGGATTTAAGCGGGCCAATAGCCAATGGCCAAAAGCAAATAGCCTTCCCCTTAATTCATAATGATAATACTACCACCACCGCCACTTCTATCATCCGGTAAATCTTCCTCTTTTACGTTATTCATTTTCTCTAACATCTGCGCTTGTCGAAGTTTTTTTGCTTCATTTAGCTTATCGCGAATATCTTTTTTTATTTTCGGATCGATGGGATTAAAGGTTATTTTAGATAGATCCTCTGGAGCCGCAAAATAAACTTCATCACTATCTTCCAAGCCATGCTCAATAATGATCTCATTATCATTCGAGGCGCCGGTGATTACTTCTTGTTTGATTATTTCTCCAGCTTGATCCTTATAGACATAGGCCAAGGTATCGCTAAATAAAGCTTCCAAAGGAATAGAAACTACGTCCTCATAAATAGTTGTTACAATCTCATTACTCGTTGTCATGGCAGGTCGAAGGATCGAATCTGATTCATTGACTTGTACGGTTACTTCAAAAACTTTGGAGTCGTAATTTTTTAACGTCTCTCCGATATTGGCCACTTTAATCACCGTTCCAGTATATTCATTATCCGGAAAAGCATCCACTTTTAATTTGACCTCTTGACCTTTTTTTACTTTACTAATATCCACTTCATTCACAAAAGTTTTAGAAACCATATCACTCAAATCTGGTAATTCTGCTACCACAGGATTCCAGGTGCTAATCTGCGATCCCGGTCCCACTTTTCCATTCCAACTACGCGTATAGATGACCATCCCGTCTTTCGGTGCCATGATCATAAAACTAGAAGCGAGTTTGGAATATCGATCAATCTGGATTTGTTCTTTTTTTAAGGAAGCCATTATTTCAGAGATGATTGCAGCAGATTTTTCTTGGGTTAGCGAATATTTATTGAGCAGTTGGCCATAGTCTCTTTCCGTTCTTTTGAGATCAATTTCTGCTTGTTGAATGACCATTTGTGGTTCATACTTGCTTTGCTCCAATTGGAGTTGTTTTTCTTCTTTCGAAAATTTTAAATTAATTAAATCATCTCGAATACCACGCAGTTCTATGATTGTATCAATTTTCGCTTGTTCTAATTGCGTTTCGATTTTATCAATCTCTGATTGTGCTTCTTTTATTTTTCCATCCAACTCTGTTTTATCCAAAGTCGCGACATAATCTCCTTCCTTGACTACCGTCCCTTCTGGAACCATATCCGTAATATTGGTTTGATAAATCCGAGCAGCTCGCATACCTTGTGGTCCTTGGATTTTGACCGATCGTTTCGCTTTTAGTTCACCTGTGGCGGTAACTCTTACTACAAATTCCCCTTTTTGAACCGCGGTTTTAAGGTTAATTTTTTTAGAAGCACTAACAGAAGGGTTGTAAAAGAAGTAAGCTGCTCCAGCTAATATTACCAATAGAAGCGGAAGTAAGATTTTTAAACGAGGCATGGAGGGGGTGTTTTAGTTTTGTAGTTGTTCGTAGCAGTAGGAAAATGAAAGTATACAATTTGAACTAGTGTGGTTCTTTTCAATTGTTAATTAACATCTTCTTAACAAGTATAACGTTTTTTTTTGAGAAGGATACAGGGGGGCGGTGGATTCAGAGGATTTACCTTGGTAAGTTAAGTTGCAGCCCGTAGATAATCATTTTGATAATAATTTTATTTTATAGATGAGACTTCCTGCTTTGAATGTACTAAAGCCATCGGGCAAAAAAGTAAAAAACAAAATGAGCTTCATCAAAAGTATAAGAGCGGGAGGCGGTCCTTCCTTTAGTAAGTCAGTAGGCAGTCAAGCAAAAAAATCAAAATTTTTCAAAGTATTTTCGGACTCGTTTACCAAATGAATGGTCAATATTGAGGATTCACCTTATAGTGTGTCTTTTGCTTCCCGCGCCTCGGTCTCCGCAAGTCTGCGGAGCAGGCTCTAAAGGAAGCCACGCGCAGACACACTTGAGGGAAAATCCGCTTAATGAGGTTCAGAATTGAAGTAAGCCAACATGCCAACCAGTTTAAAGCCTCCTGAACACGTTTCCCAAATGAATATTCCTTATTCGATATTGAGTATTGAGTATTCCCTGACGTCATTTTGTCACCCAAAAATCCATTTTGTCAGCCATTTATAGGGGGATTTCGCCTTTCTGTCAGCTAAATGCCCCTTTTGGCCCAATGGCACAACGATTGATTATATGTAAGCATTATCAACAAAAAAACATCACATTCGAACCTATAGGAACGAAATAAAAAACATTTGAAAAATGGGTAAAATTATTGGAATTGATTTAGGAACCACCAACTCTTGTGTGGCCGTAATGGAAGGGAACGAACCCGTCGTTATCCCTAACGAAGAAGGAAAACGTACCACCCCTTCCGTAGTGGCTTTCATGGACAATGGTGAACGTAAAATTGGTGACCCGGCAAAGCGTCAGGCGATTACCAATCCAACACGTACCATCTCATCTATCAAAAGATTTATGGG
>CALGJS010000450.1 GCA_937927835.1 uncultured Saprospiraceae bacterium
AATCCTTTTTGGTGAATTTTCGCTAAGATTTCATGAGGGGTTCCTGCCAATAGAAACACCTTATCCCCAAGATTTTCTGGGATGTTTTTAAGGGTTCTGCTCAAGACAAAAACTGGCTTTTGGTACGGCCAATCAATCCCAAATCCAATTACTGTTTCATAGGTAGTTTTGCCCATGACAATGGCATCAATTTCGTCCATGAGGGCATTATAACCCATATCATTTCCGTCAGGGTTTGGAATCAACTCCAACCAATCGAGTTCTCCGTTTTTACCAGCAATATATCCATCTAGACTTTTAGCGATAAAGACGATGTTTTTATTTTTCATTTAAAAAGATTTGATTGCTCATTGAATGTTGTTGGGGCAAGATAGGAAAATTCTATTGTCATGGCAAAAGTTAAAAAAATCTAATTTTTTGAAAAAAAAGACATGGTCCAATGAAAATTATCTACATTTAAGAATTGTTTTGCAACGAACTTTTATTAAAGAGAAAAATTACCGAATACTAAGAGAAAAACTAATTCGAAAGAACCTCTCACACTATTCTACAATACCCATCTTGATTATCAAATTTCTCTGCTCGGTATTCTTTTGCATCCTTCTTTGTTCCCTATGAGCGATGTTGAATGATACCTGTTTTCTTATTCTAAAAACCGAAATACAAAATCATGGTACTGAGTCAAACTTTTCAGCCATTATCCTTTTTACGAGGGGTAATTATACTTATCATTCTTTTCGTCTTTTCCATCAATATCTTAGCGCAAGATACTACCTATTATAAGGTAGAACCAGGTTATGGTAATTGGGTGAAAACCACCAAAGACAAAGCAGAATTTTACCGTCCTAGTCCTTTAAAAAAAGAAGGAGACCTTTTTAAAGTAGAAGATTTTTATACCAATGGGAATTTACAAATGAGTGGATTTTCTTCAAGTGAAAAGAGAGATATTTATGAAGGCTTAGTGACTTGGTTTTATTCGGATGGATCCAAACAGCAAACCGTAACTTATAAGGAAGGAAAAAAGAATGGGATTACTACTTATTTTTATAAAGATGGAACAATCAAAGCGGAAGGCATTTATGAAAACAACAAGCCAATGAATGGTAAATTTGTCCAAGAAGCGCCTTTTGGTTCAAGTGCTAGTTTTGGCAATCAAGAAATTTTTGAATACAAGGACAATAAAATTATCGGTGGTGCTACTACTTACTATAACACCACGCAAATTGCGATTAAAGCTTCAATAGATAAAGAAAATAAAAAAGTTGACTTTATTTATTTTGATCGATTTGGTGAGAAAATTGGTCAATATTCCTATGGAACTAAATCAACTTTGCAGGAAGGTGTGGAGATTAGTTTTTATAAAAAAAATAATCAAGCCATCGGGATTATGGGTACAAAAGCTTTCCAAAATAATGTGCCGAACGGAGAAGTTACAGCTTATAATAATAAGGGGGAGCTTATCGCCAAAGGTATCTATCAAGCTGGTGAGCCATTAGATGGTACATTCCAATCAGCTTTTGGAATTTTAACTTACAAAGAAGGTGCTCTAGATGGACCTGCTGTTTTTTATCACCCTCAAAAAGAATTCCACGAGATCGCAAAAGGTTTCTATAAAGCAGGACTTCCTTGGAATGGAGTTTTTCCAATGCTAGATTGGGGGACAAGCGAATTCCACACGTATAAAAATGGAAAACAGGATGGAAAGCAGACCACCTTTTTTGATAATGGTAGCCTTGAGAATATTTCTGCTTATTACTATATGGTAGACGGCAAAAAAGAAGGAGAATCAGTTAAATTTAAAAAGAGCGGAGAAATATTTTCGGAAGGAATTTATAAAGACGACCAGCCTTGGTCTGGACAATTTCATGAAAAAGATGGTTGGAATAGTATAATATCAACTTATGCAGATGGTATGTTAAATGGTCCGGTTACTATTTACAACAGAAATAATAAATTTTCTGAGGAGAAAGAATACAAAAATGGTAAACTTACTGGATGGGAGTCTTTCATAAATCCTTATACTGGTGAAAAAGATAGAGTGCTTTATAAATTAGGAGGTGTTTATAATAGAGAAATAATCGAAGGAACTTATATTACTTATAACGGTATAGAAAATTATAAATCCGGACATGTAATTGAAAAGATAGAATATAATGAATATTCTAAAAAACGAATATTAATTAAAAAATTTTCGATTAAAACCAACTTAGATCAGCATGACTATAATCCAACAGAAATTGTTGAACGGACCTTTTTTGATAATGATATTGCTTATACACTAACTTATCAGAATGAAATACCTTTTGACGGTATCTTCCTAGATTACGATGAGAAAATTACTTATAAAAAAGGTAAGAAAGAAGGAGCATATATTCATTTTGGGGATAATGATAATACGCCGATGATGGCGAATTATGTAAATGATAGAATTGAAGGTAAAGTAACTTTTATAGATCCAGAAATTTCGGATACCACTTATTGCATTTACCGAGATAGTTTTCCTTATGAAGGGATTTACAAAAGGAATGGCATTAGTATTCCCTACCGAAATGGTAAGAAAAATGGGCTTTCTGTTGTACCATTTAATTATAGTGGTGATCAAGATTATATACCTTCCATAAAAACAACCACCGGTTTTTTTAAAGATGATTTATTAGAAGGGGCTGTAATTTCTTACGACGAAAATGGAAATAAAATTGAAGAGGCGATTTATAAAAACGATCAATTCTACGAGGGTAATTTTTATGACATATATGAAGAAGAAAGAAGAACTTATTCTCAAGGAAAATTAGTTCGTCGGGTATTCAATAATAAACAATTTATTTTTGATTTACAATATGATATTGACAAATTACTTCCTTCAGATTTCGATCCAGGAGATAAAAAAATACTACAGGGATTATATAAAAATGATCAACCGTTTGAAGGCGTCTTTTATGAAGATGAACCAGAGGGTATATTTCCTTTCCATGAAACGGTTGGATTTATTCTTACCAGTTATAAAGCTGGAAAGAAAGATGGACCAAAGCAATATTTTGATAGTTATAAAAAAAACGTACTCAAAACCGAAAATTATAAAGATGGTTTGCTAATTGGTGCAACCGAATTCAGTTATCAGTTTAGAGGTGATTCAGAATTTTCCATTTCGTATCAAGCAGGACTCCCCCACTCTGGAACTTTAGTTAGGGATCAAGATAGACTTTTAATTATTGCTAACTTTGAAAATGGAAAACAATTTGGTTACGAATATTATGTCGAAAATAGAGAAGATGGAATGGCTATCGACAGTTTATTTTTTAAGAATGGGAAACCAACTCATGGAGCTCAATTAGAATATCTCTATTCGAAATTCCACAAACATCTATACGAAAATGGTCAAATAATAGAATCCCGAGCGTATAATTATCTTTCTCATCATCGAGTTCAGTCTATTGATCCTAGGACAGGTAGACCAAATGGTAGAACGATCAGTGCGGTAACAAATGATGTTCCTGCCGCTAAGATTAAATATTCCCAAAATGGGTTCGAGATGAAATTTACAGACCAGGCAAATCATATAGCAGATCATGCGGTCTTAACTATTGAGGATAAAACAAAAAAAAGCGGTACCATAAAGTACTCCAAATCGAATGTTCCAATTGGATATTTTAAGTTTTCTAATGGTCAAATTACAGATTTTAAATTCGAAGAGATATATAGAAGATTGGAAAAAGATGAAGAAGGAAGAATTTGCAGAAAGGATACATTTAATAACCTTTCTTATATTTTTTATCCAGAATACGAATTATCAAATCCACCATCTTACAAAGATTTTTATGATGGAAGAAAACTACTTTCAAGAGATGGAACAGCTTATGGTTTTATGAAAGGAACGGATGAGCCTATTTGCTCTTTTAAATTAAAAGAGGAAGAAATCTACCATGGAACTTTTGTAGAACCTGATAGCAATGATACTTTTGATTTAAATGTCTATGAGAATGGTAAAAGAATCCTAGAGGAAGATAATCTCAGTTTAGAAGTTTTAAAAAAGAGGTTGAAAGAATTAAAAAAAGAGAAGGAACCAGCTAAAAATTAAAGTAAAACACTAACTCCATGCAAATACCTTTTGAACCTATCTTGTTCGGTTTTAAAATAAATATCCATCTTGTCCTGGAGTATTTAGCTTTTTTTATTGCTTTTAGATATTATGTTGTTTTAAGAAAAAAAACAAAGGATGTAATCAACACAGAAAATCGTTTATCAATTATCCTTGGCGCGGCAATTGGTGCCTTAATTGGTTCACGACTGGTTGGTTTTTTAGAAAATCCAATGATAGAATTATCATTGGTAAATATCATTCAGCTCTTCAATACCAAAACCATTATGGGTGGTTTATTTGGTGGTTTACTCGGTGTTGAATTGTCAAAAAAAATGATCGGTGAAAAAAACTCTTCAGGAGACTTATTTGTCTTTCCAATTATTGCAGGAATTTTTATCGGACGAATAGGTTGTTTTCTTTCTGGAATCAAAGAGTTTACTTATGGTCGCGAAACCAGTTCTATCTTTGGAATGGATTTAGGAGATGGATTAATGCGACACCCAACTTCTTTGTATGAATTGTTTTTTTTGATTGGACTATTCTTTATTATAAAATTCATTCAAAAAAATATCAGGTTGAAAAGTGGAGACCTCTTTAAAATTTTCATGCTGATATATTTCGGATTTCGTTTTTGCATAGAATTTTTAAAACCGAATGTCTTTCATACTTTTGGATTAAGTTCTATTCAAATTTTATGCTTAATTTGTTGGATATATTATATTCCCTTCATAATCGAATTTTTCAAAAAGGAATGAATATTTGAATTAAAGAAACATCATCTTCTAATTGAATTTATGATATTTTGCTTCTGGCTTCTGGCTTCTGGCCCTCTTTTATCGCGATTGAGGGAAGCAAGAAGCCAGTAGCAAGCGGCAAGAAGCAGCTTCCAAAGTCCTTTTTTATTCTTAATTAGGAATTCAACTCCTGATTCGGATAAAGTTCTAAAAATATAAAACATGCCAGTAAGAAAATATACTTATTACGATTTCACCTTAAGCCTTTGTCCGGAATGTTTACGACGAGTGGATGCTAAAATCGTTTTTGAGGATGGGAATGTTTACATGCTTAAACGCTGTAATGAACACGGAAACAGCAAGGTTTTAATCGCAGATGATATTGAATATTATAAAAATATTAGAAACTATAATAAGCCAAGTGAAACGCCCTATACTTTTAATACCAAAACACATTTTGGTTGTCCTTATGATTGCGGCTTATGTCCGGATCATGAGCAGCATAGTTGTCTGACCGTAGTGGAAGTAACCGACCGTTGTAATTTGGCTTGTCCTACCTGCTATGCCTGCTCCTCACCAACCTATGGTCGCCATCGTACGCTGGACGAAGTAAAAGCTATGTTAGACACGATTGTCAAAAACGAAAAAGAACCGGATGTCGTTCAAATTTCTGGCGGGGAACCGACGATTCATCCACAGTTTTGGGAGATCTTAGATTATGCCAAAACTTTACCCATTCGACATCTAATGTTGAATACCAACGGAATTAAAATTGCCAAAGATTTTGCTTTCGCGGAAAGACTCAAAACCTATGCGCCGGATTTTGAAGTTTATTTACAATTTGATTCTTTTGAAAATTCTGTGTTGCAAGAATTGCGAGGCGCAGACCTTAACGATATTCGCAAACAAGCAATTGAACACCTTAATAAGCTCAACCTCTCTACTACTCTAGTTGTCACTTTACAAAAAGGTTTAAATGATCATGAAATAGGTAAAATAATCGATTACGGTTTAAAGCAAAAATGTGTAAGAGGTGTTACCTTACAACCTACTCAAATTGCTGGTCGACTAGAAAATTTTGATCCTGCGACTGACCGAATGACCTTGACAGAAGTACGTCGAAAAATTCTAGAGCAAACGGATGTTTTTAATCCAGACGATCTACTGCCGGTTCCATGTAATCCTGATGCTCTGGTGATGGGATATGCGCTTAAGTTAGAAGATGAAGTTTTTCCATTGACGCGATATATCAATCCAAATGATCTTTTAGATAATAGTAAAAATACCATCATTTACGAACAAGATGATCAGTTGCAAGATAAAATGATTGAGCTTTTTAGTACCGGTAATTCTGTCGAAGTTGCGGAGGAAAACTTAAAGTCTATCATGTGTTGTTTGCCAAACATTGATGAGCCAAATTTAGGATATGATAATTTGTTTAGAGTGATCATTATGCAGTTTATTGATGCTTATAATTTTGATGTTCGAGCGATTAAAAAATCTTGTGTACATATTGTCAATAAAGACAATAAGATTATTCCTTTTGAAACGATGAATTTATTTTATCGTGATGATAAACTAGCGAGATTAGAAGAACTTAGAAATGAAATAAAAATATAGTGTTATGATTTTATTGGAAGCAAATTATGGTGGCATTGTGGCTTTGGTGTTATTTGTGATGTTTGGGGTTCCAATAATCCTACTCATTATTGGAGGTTTAATACGAAAAAAGTATAAAATCGCTTCAAATGTCTTATTTATTATCGCTACAGTTTATATGATTGTTAGTTTAGGGTTTTGTGGAGGGATGATTAATTAATAAAATATAGGACTAAATACAGCAGCGGTATATTAGGTAATTAGTTTAGGGATTTGTGGAAGTATCCTAGCTAGTTGATAATTTTTTTTTTATAAAATGATTGCTTTATTAAGCTGATGAACGCTTAAAAATTTATATTTTTTTAACGCAAAATAAATAAAATATGATTCCTTTAATCTTAGATGAAGAAATTTTTTTGGTACTAATTATTTTGGGAATCATGTGTAGTCCAGCCATCATCATGACGTTGATTGGTTTTGGAATTCGTCAACGACATCCAAGAGCCGCAAAGGTTTTATTTATTCTTTCCGTAGTAAATGTGATTGTTAGTCTTGGGGTTTGTGGAATGACTTTGACAGAGCCTTTGTCGATTCATTAAAAAAAAGATATGGTAAGTATAGAAGCATCAGCGGGAGCCTTGGCATTGATAATTTGCATTTTAGTTGCTCCACCCATTTGTATGTTTATAACGGCCGCATTGATTCGAAAAAACAATAAGAAGGCAGCTAAGAATTTATTCATTATGGGAATTCTTTACCTGCTACTCTGTTTGGGCATTTACTGTTTTATCTTTGTAAAAATATTTATGAATTGATTCTAATTAAAATGAAAAAATCAGATCCATCCAAACAGCCATCAATGGTTCCCAATAATCAACATGAAGATATTCTTGGAAATCCTTCTACCGCTAAAAGTAGCAAGGTAAAATTAAGAACAACTGCTACTAAAGATTCCTTAAGAGTCCTAACCATGGAACAATGGATTTTTTGGAGGGAGCAAGGTTATGTTGTCATCAAAAATGCAGTTCCACGCACTCAAGCGAAAGAGACGGCTGACTTTCTCTGGGAGTTTGAAGACAAAGATCCGACGGATGCGAGTACGTGGTATACTGCTCCGCGTGCAGAAATGAAAATGAAAGAACTGGCCGGTACAGGAATGGTGGAAGTGTATAATCACCAAAAACTTTGGAACAATCGACAAACGTAAAAAGTCTATGATGCTTTTGTGGATATTTGGGGAACAGAAAAATTATGGGTCACCATCGATCGAGCCAATCTCAACTTTCCTATCCGTCCAGGTCATGAATATAAAGGGTTTATTCATTGGGATTATGATCCGGAAACCAAACCTCAAAATGTACAGGGCGTTTTAGCTTTAGCAGATCAAACAGATACCAATATGGGTGGGTTTCAATGTATTCCTTGGCTATATAAAAATTTCGATACTTGGAAATTATCACAGCCTAAAGACCGAAATCCTTTCCAGCCTGACATCAATGGATTAGAAGATAAGATTGTAAAAGTACCGATGGAGGCCGGAGATTTGTTAATTTTTAACAGTGCTGAACCTCATGGTATTCGTCCAAATCGTACAAAAGACCAAGTGAGAATAGCACAATATCTCTCCATGATGCCTGCCCAAGAGGACAATCAAGCACTCAAGGATTGGCGAATCAATTCATGGAAAAATCGTATTGCTCCAGAAGGATATGCCTTTCCAGGCGACCCTAGAAATTGGGAACAAACTAAATACCAGACAGCGAAATTATCTCCTTTGGGCGAACAGCTATTAGGGTTAAAAAAATGGTCCTAACTTTCTCCTTAGATATCGTTTACCCAGATAAGGAAGCCTAGCAAGGTTTTTCTTAACGAAAGTCTATATTTTATTATTAAATTTGTGGAAACCCAATAAAAAATTCTAGATTTTTTCTAGATCAATCCAAGCAAATGCACAAAATGACCGCTATCATTATTGATGATGAGGAAATGAGCCGTCGTACCTTACAGACGTTACTAACCAATTATTGCCCTGAAGTTCAAATTCTGGGAGAGGCTGATAATGCTAAGGAAGCTTATGAACTAATCCAAAAGAAGCAACCTACTTTGGTTTTTTTAGATATTGAAATGCCACATGGTACTGGTTTTGATTTACTCAATTTATTCCCATCAATTAATTTTGAGGTGATTTTTGTAACAGCTTTTGATCAATATGCCATCAAGGCCATAAAATTTTGTGCATTGGATTATTTGCTAAAACCGATTGATGTGGAGGAGTTAAAAACGGCTGTCCAAAAGGTTAGTAAAAAAATAGTACAACCTTTTTCTTCTCCCCAATATGATATGCTTTTCGAAAATTTAAAAAACGATGGTGATATTAATAATCGAATTGCGCTACCCTCTGTGAAAGGATTGGAATTTGTAAAGGTCAAAGAAATTATTCGTTGTGAGGCGGATGGTCGATACACTAAATTTTACTTCGATACGGGTTCGCCAAAAATCGTCACACAAAATCTTAAGGAAGTTTCTGCCTTATTAGAATCCTATTCGTTTTTTCGAGTACATCATTCTCACCTTATCAGTCTCAATAAAATTACTAAATACTTTAAAGGCGACGGTGGTTATGTAGTGATGGAAGATGGTAGTTCAATTGATGTTTCAAGAAGAAAAAAAGAAGGATTTTTGGGTCTCTTTTTAAAAAATAATCCTCGATAAATAATGAAGAATAAGCAAAGGTTCTTTTTTGTTTTTTCATTTATTTTGTTCGGAGTCAATTTCCTTTCTTCCCAACTTTTTGCCCAATCTATTCCTCCTATACATTTTACCAACTATACCACTGATGATGGCTTACCTCATGATGTGGGTTATCAAATTTTAGAAGATAAAGAAGGATATCTTTGGATTGGTACAGACAATGGATTGGCTCGATTTGATGGAAATAAATTTAAAACTTATGGAGATGCCGAAGGTCTTACCAATCCTTTTACAATTGATATGGCAATAACAATTGATCAAGAATTTTATATTGGTACTTGGGGGAATGGAATTTTTAAAAAAACAAATGACTCGATTAGTCATATTCCACTAAAATTAAATTACCAAAAAATTACTCAAGTAAATTCCTTAGAACCTAATTTCCTTGAAATTTGGATAAAAAATGGCTTGCTAGAATTAGGTTATTACACCTTTAGTGAAAAAAGATATAATATAAAAAACAAAAAACTAGAACGTGTTTTAATCATTAAAAAAGGCGAAAATTATTATAGGACCATTGAAGAAAAAGTAAACCAAAAAGATGTCATTCAAATAGATTCCAAAATTATTCAGGATACGGAAAGGAAGGAAAACCTATGGCTGATCAGTCCCAGTATCAAAGCCAATGACGAAAAAGAAATTTACATTACCAGTCACGGACCTTTTAAAGTAGCAAAAGAAGGATCATTGGTCAAATCAAATGTCTTTTATAAAGAATTTTCTGATCAACTCTGGTTGCCTAAAGAGAATAGCGTTTTAGAACCCCTTGACCCAAGGTTGGTTGGAATTCCTTTTACGAGTTTGGTGGAAGATCAAAATGGAGGATTTTGGTTAGGCACAAAAGGAAAAATTTATCATCTAGGAGCGGATGGAAAATTGAAAATTATTCCTTGTCTTTCTTCCACTCTATTCCCTCTTGAACTTATCTTATGGCAAGAAACTTATTTGGTTTTTTTCAATCTTGAAGATCGAAGTAAGCTTTATTTATTAAATACTACAACAGAGGAAATACATGAAATTAGCGATCAATATGATTTTTCTACGACCATCTCTGATATTTATGTCGATAAAGAAGATAATTTATGGATCACCACAGATGGTTCAGGATTATATTGCACTAAACCATTTCTCACTCAGAATTATTCTAAAAACGAAGGCCTTGAAAACACCTATATCTATGATATGCTAGAAGCCAAAGATGGAACCATATACGCAGCCACAAAAGCTGGGGTTTATTTTTTTAAAGAAGAAAAATGGATAAAAGTAAATGAGCCTCTAGCTGAAGGAAATGTCCGTAGTGGCCTCGAGCTTGACAATAACGGCCATCTGTTGTTTGGTGGAGGAGCAAGTTTAAAAGATTTAGTGCAAGTAAAAATTCCTTCACAAAAGACCACCCAATTAGGTCATGATCTAGTTGGTCGAAATTTTCATGTAGATGAAAAAAATAGAATTTGGACAATTGAAGTTTTAGATTATTGTTATCGACTTTATAACAGGGGGGATCTAAAAACACTCACTGATTTCTTTAAAACTCAACATTGGGATAAGGGTTTTTCCAAGGAATTTTTAACCGAATTTTTCGACATCCAAGAAAATAATCATGATCATTTTGTTGCCTTATCCATAGATAAGTCAACAGTTTTGATGGGGACCTCTAAAGGTTTGTTCGAAGTAAAAGGCGATTCATTAAAACATTATTCTAAAGAAAATGGATTACCTTCTTCTGTAATTCATGATATAGGAAAAAAAGCCGATGGAACGATTTGGATCGCTACAGAAAAAGGAGTTTGTATAAAGAATGGAGACCAATTTTTAAACCTTTCGACAGAAGGTTTACTCAGTTCACAATCTAGAAATTTATTATTCGATCATAAGGATAAACTATGGGTAGGAACGCCTTCTGGATTGCATTATTATATTCTTTCTGAATCTATTTGGATTCCAATAACAAAACACTTAGGATTAATTGCCAATGATATTACTTCTTTATTTGAAGATTCCAAAAAGCGATTGTGGATTGGAACGAGTAAAGGGATAACAATGTTGCCAAATCAAGAAGCACAAAAACGATTCCCACCGCCTCCAGTCACCATAGAGAAAATACTTGTTAACAATCAACTGTTTCCAATCAGAGAAAAAAGAAAAAAAATTCCCTTTCGGTCCAACCTACGGGTTGAGTATACTGCTCTAAGTTTCCAATCAACAAAGGAGTTATTATTTCAATACCGATTAAATTTAGATGAAGATTGGCAAACTACTAAAAGCCGATCAGTCGCACTTTTTGATCTTGCTGATGGTAATTATAATTTTCAAATCCAGGCAAAAAAACCAAGCAGCGATTGGAGTACCCCTAAAACTTTCAGCTTTACCGTAAGACCACCTTGGTATCGTTCCCTTTGGTTTTTAGGACTTGTTGTTTTAGGTACTTTGGTCCTTGGACAATTTTTGTTTTTATATCAAATTCGTTCAGAACGAGAAAAGATAGAAGTTGAGGTACAATTAAAAGAAGAATTAGCCCAATTAGAAATGAAAGCCCTACAAGCTCAGATGAATCCTCATTTTATTTTTAATGCCATGAATTCTATTATGGATTTTGTAATGAATGAAGATAAATATTCTGCTAATCGATATTTGGCAAAGTTTTCTAAACTAATGCGTTTATTCTTAGATGCTTCTAAAGCTAACTATAATTCTTTAGGGGAAGAATTAGAATTAATTACGCTTTATGTAGAATTAGAAAAGCTTCGATTTAAAGATAAGTTTGATTTTAAAATTTCATATGACGAAGATTTGCCGATCGATACCTTAGAGATTCCTTCCATTTTGATTCAACCATTTATTGAAAACGCCATTCATCATGGTCTCCATCTAAAAAAAGGTAAAGGTAATTTGAAAATGAATATTGCTCTTAATTATCCACAACTTTTAATTGAAATAATAGACAATGGAGTCGGAAGACATGCGGCATTAGAAGCAAAACGAAAATCACTTAAAACTTATAAATCAAGAGGAACCCAGATTGTTCAAGAAAAGATTGCACTTTTAAATACTCGTCAAGATGACCATTATTCAGTAAAAACCACAGATTTGATGGATCATGAAGGACGACCTTCTGGCACAAAAGTGGTCATTAATATTTCCATTCAAGATTGATAAAAGCAAAATTATGCTCGATTACTAAGGAGATTGCCAAGATTTTTCACCAAAATTGTCAAATTCTTACCAGTTATACCATATATCTGCCACTTATTACTTTTGTCTTTTTTATCCCTAAATTGATACTTACATTTGATCAGTATTTATCTTTAATTTTGGTTGTCACAAATTTAGAATTCTCTTTCTATTATTCTATTTCCACTTTCTGACTATTTTGACCTTTAGCAATCGAAGATGTTTTAACCAATTACCTAAAGATTTATTGCCATTCCGTAGTCTTTATTGCTACAAAACTTCTAAACCCCTTTTATATAGCCCCATAAGTTTTAACATAAACAATAGATCTGGGCAATCTAAAAAAAGCTGAATCCAAAATGAAAAGCGGCTTTAGCACATCCATGGGGAGGCTTTTCATTTAGATTCTTTTTAGAAGTGTTATTCATATTCCTAGCCCTAAACTGGGAAGAGAACAAAAATTTTTATTAAAGGGCTGACTATAATTTAACCGTCAAAAGCTATTCTACAGTTTTGATGGTTATTTTTTGTCCAATTTGACCGATCTTGATCTCGGTACGCAACTCAGTTCTACTCTACCTCTTCATTTAAAATATAGGTAGCCGATAAAGAAATTACGTTGTTGGTAATTTTGTCCGCTCTTCGAAAATCAAGTGATAAATCTGTTAAACCATTTGAATATCCTACATTAATTAAAACACGACCCAATTGATAACCAATTCCGAAATTTAATCCAAAATCAAAAGCATTATAGCCTGATTTTCCGGATGATTTTAAAATAATTCAGCACAGCTCCCCAACTTGAATTAAATACTTCGGCTTTGAATAATTTTGGCGTTACGGGTTTGATAAATTTCGGATATTCGATTGCTTCGATTTGATAAATTGAGTTTAGCGTGATGACTCTTTTTAAATATTCCCTTGGCAATTCCGCAATCCATTCATCTTTGACCATTTCCATCTCAAGTCCAAGAATCTGAGCAAGCACTAAGCAAAAACTATCGTAACCATAAATGGAGACTTGCTTATTTCCTACTGCTGGTTTGACCCAAAATTTTCCGATTCGCTTAACTTCTCCTCCTGCTGCTTCCCAAGTTTTGGCAAGCGCATCTGTTTCGAGGTCGGGTTTGTCTGGGATGAGGAGGAGTTGGTTTTGCATTTTAATTTCTGAATATATTTAAAAAATCCGTTTAGGCGTTCAGAAGTTTATTCACCAAATCAATATAGCTTTTTTGAGCTTCTTCTGTCGCCATCCCTTTTATTTTACTCCAAACATCGTATTTAGATCTACCCACCATATTTAGCATGCCAGGTCTTTTACCTTGGACATCACCTGTTGTTGCTTGTTTATAAAATGAATATAGATTTAAAAGATTTTTAGAAGAAGGTTTTTCGGTCAAGGTTTTAATGTCTTGAGAGGCTTTTTCAAATTGTTTAGTTAAACTCATTTTTTAGTATGTTTTTATTTTATTTAATATTTAAGACTATTAATCCTTTCATTCAAACCAAACCTTAGCTTTCATATTGGGTCTTATTTCTCTTCTAATAATGCTTAAAGGATGAAACGGAAAATATTTATCAAATTCTTCTCGCTCTGATAAATTCATTAGATTTCCAAAAGCGTATTCTTTTTGATATGGATCTTGGCGATATAATCCCATTATTTCTCCCATATCGATATTTGTTATATCGCAAATAGGATGAATTGCTAAATTATCTCTCATTCCTGTTGGACTCATTTCAAATACTTTCACCTGAATCTGATAAAGCTTTTGCTCCTCAAAATTACTCATGTTTAGAAAATAAATATAGTCCATTCCGGTAGTCTCTTGCCTAGGAACTTTAATTATACTTTCATAAGCATTTATTCCATTTTTGGTAACTATTTCTTCGCACAGAATTAATCCACCACTTTGTTCAACTGCAGTTTGTCTTATCCAATTTCTATATACCGCAATTTGAGATTCTCCTTTATTCATGGTACCCTTGGGATTAATTTTAGCCACGAGCATAGCATCACCTTCCTTACTTTGATATTCTAATCTATTTTCATCAGCGTTTATCTGACTCCAGTTCATATCATCAAATCTTAGGCTATCAAACTGAATCTCATTTGTTGGGTAATTTCTCGCGTATTCTTTTAAAATTGTGTTCCCTTCTTCGTTGTACATTTTTCCCATAATAGAGCTAAAGGCATTTTCGAATTTCAACTTATTCTCATCCGTCAATGGAAACAATTCATCGAACAAATCTCTTTTTTTTGGATTTGATTTGGCAGGTTGCTTCTTGTCGCTATTTCTATTAAAAAATCTTCCAAACATTTATCTAAATTTTAAAAATGCTAAAATTAATAAAACGATAACTAGTACTCCAATCCAAAACATCCCTATTTTTTTATCAAAACTTTCCGTATTAAAATGTTCTTTTGGACTTACTTTAAATAATGAAAACACTGAGAAAAAAATTGCATTCAAGGCTATCTTTAAAATTCCAAATTAACAAAAAAAAATTCAAACTTTACATTTTTCCTATTTCACCGCTCCTCCGCCTTAAACGCCCCTCTCCGATGCAAAATCCATTGTGCCTCATCCAACGGAGAAACTCCCTTATAACCCCGAATCTTTTCCTCCGTAGTCACCGTTTTTTGATAACCAACTAAGGTCAATTTAAGACGGCCTTTACCTGAAGTACTAGCATTAAACTTAATCCCATAATTCATCGCTAAAGCAACTGCCACACGCCCCGTCATGGTAAACTGCGTCCCTTCAAAAACAGGTGGATCAATCTGCGCATACATTTGGTTAAGATCGCTGGAGATTGGTCCGAGAGAATCTTGATCTGCCTTGATTTCAAAAGCATACATCGGTTCTAAAAGATCGGAGCCGGCATTTTCTAAGCCTCTGAGAACCCCTATCGGTGTAGCCAATAAAAAATCTCCTGGATTGGAATGAACGGTATGTTCAGAACCTTCGAGTAGCGTGATGGAAAGATCGGTGACTTCGTAGCCATGAATTCCTTGTTTTAAGGACCAAGGAATGGCACGTTTGACTTCATTGATATACTTGGTACTAATATCGCTGGTTCTTACTTTTGAGGTAAAAGAAACGCCACTTCCCAATGGTGCTGGCTCGATCAAAAAAGTCATGATGGCCCAGCAAGGTTTTGGCATCCAATATCGAACATAACCTTCGGCGGACTTAGCAGGTGTTTCTTTATAGATGACTTTGGGTGGTTGAAACTCGGCTTCAATCGACCAACGTTGCGCAAGATTTTCTTTGAGAACTTCGGTCTGAATAGGACCTAAAATTTTTAGGTGAAATTCTTTTTCATCTTTAAACCATTTAAAGTCTAGAATAGGATCTTCTAGATGAAGGATCTCTAAAGCGGCACCAAGTTTTTGATAATCTTTTTCGTCTTTGGCAATCACTTCTACGGCTAGGACAGGTTGACCCATTTTGGAATAGGGATCATCGAAATTCTCCTTGCCTAATATATCACCTGAAAAGATTCCATCAGAAGTGGTGATCGCACCAATTTCTCCAGGATGCAATCGGCAACTTGTACTAATTCTCCCAGTACTGGTTTAAAGAGTTGATTAATTTTTATGTCTTTGTCTAGCTGTTGAGAACGAATAACATCTTTGGCTTTAAGGATTCCTCCATAAGATTTTATATAAGCTAATCTCCCTTTTTTTTCTTCAAAACGGATCTTAAAAACTTTGGCTGAAACCGTTGAAAAATAGTCTGTAGATGGAGGAAGTAAGGTGGAAATACTTTTGAGTATTGCTTCTATTCCTATTCCTAATTTGGCACTTCCGAAGAGCGCACCATATAGTGATCCGGAGGTGATGGCTTGTTTTCCTTTTGCTAGAATTTGGAGTAAATCAGAAAAATTTCCTTCAAGGTAATCTTCGAGAAATGATTCGTTAGTATCAGCTAGGTTCTCCAAAGATTTATCTAAAAGGACACTATCCAGATGACCGCCTGCTTCTGTAAAGGAAACTAATTGGGGATCTTCTGGATCGGATAAATCAGGATAATTTAAGGCAAAGAGTTTTGCTCCTAAATCTTTTTCAACTTCTAAAAATACTTGCTCGATATTCACCCCTGCTCGATCAATTTTATTAAAGAAAATCAAGACTGGAAGATTTCGTTCTTTTAATCGTTCCCAAAGATTGATGGTTTGTGCTTGAACACCTTCTTTCGCAGATACGACTAAAATCACACCATCCAAAATTGACAAGGACCGATCAACTTCTGCCGAAAAATCGAGGTGACCCGGTGTGTCTACCAATTGGAATGATTGATCTTGCCAAGTAAAACTTACGGAAGAGGATTTGATGGAAATTCCCCTACTCTTTTCCATTGTCAAACCATCGGTAATAGCCGATCCTTTGTCTACGCTTCCGAGTGCTTTGGTGGCACCAGTATGATGCAGCAGGCACTCGGTGATGGAGGTTTTACCGGCGTCTACGTGGGCTAGGATTCCGAGGGTGAGGATGGGGTTCATGCTGTTTTTTAAAAATTTGAACTATGGGATAGATCAATAGATTGGTTCATTCAAATTTATCCAGTTGGGTAAATTAGGTTCTGCCATTTTTGTTTTTTAATTTCTGGTAATTTTCAAAAGCCAACCAAGATCCAACAATGGAACCTGAAATTCCTGAAACATAATTTCCTTCAAAAGCCAGCAATATTCCACAGATAATTGTGACAATGGCAAATCCAAGCCATATTTTTTCTGGTTGTGTTTTAGTATTTTTCATGTTTTTCTATTTTTTGTTTAATATGCGAATCAGGGTTTAAAAAGAGCAATTGGAATAAATTAATTAAAGATATCTTCTGATTAACATGGGTATTTTTTGCTATTGACTTTTGGCCATTTGTTAGGGTGTTCAATCGATACCATAAGGATGAAAATTTCTTCTTGGACTTTTTGATTTTAAAATCGAGTTCTATCAAAAAATCTGATTATTTGTTTTTGTTAATAACTGGAATTGTTCCCGCTATGAAAAAGGTTCCGACCTTTAGTTTTTTTCCATTCGGTGCATTAATAAAATGTCTTAAACTGAATACTGTGTGAGCTAAACAACTGTTAAATAAAAAACTAAATGATTGATAATCAATAGTTTATATTTTTAAAATAGAATCTCAATGCGAGTTTATTCAGTTTGATATTTTATTAGAAGTGCCGAATTCGAAAAATACTACAGGCGGCAGATTTTTTGTTTCGTTTTTTTTCTGCAAAAAAATGAACATTAAAAATATATTTAAATATACAATTTAAAAGCTTTTACACACTGTTTCTTGCAGGAAAAAGTGCAAGTAGTTTTTTCTGATAATTGAACACTCTAGCCGTTTGCTATTTGCACCTTTAATCCTAACTACGGTAGGCAGGCGCGAGC
>CALGJS010000451.1 GCA_937927835.1 uncultured Saprospiraceae bacterium
GTATCATTGATCCAATCAAGTTGTACTTTGTTAAGCTTAGCAGTTGCCTCTAGTTTGATCGTTACATCATTAGGATCAGGTTGTGAAGTCAGACTTTGATTACTGGTTACCATTATAGTATAGTCTTCCACTTCTCCGTAAGTAAAGTCTCCACAAGAAGATGGCCATCCACCATATTTCATGGCTACTCGCATTCGAGTAGGACCCGTAACTGCATTGTGTGGAACACTGATATGTCCCCAGATGTTACCATAACTACCTGCTGCTACTTCTAATTCTCCATAATCATTGAAGTCTCCATCTTGATTCCAATCCACCCATACTTTCCAATATTCATAATATGAATGGTTAGCAAAACCAGGTTTTAAAAGAATAGATTGCGTTTCACCTTGTGTCATTTGATTACTTAAAGAAGTGTAATCTCCATATCCTCCATCATTTCCTGTTGGATTGTGGATGTCACCAATAAATACTTTCTTGATCCATTCCTCATTACTATTATTACCTTCGGCATCACAGTAAGTAATTATTGGCTCACTGATCGTAACCGTATAGTCTTCTACTTCTCCATCCTGGAAGGTGTCACAAGGGTAGGCCCAACCATTGTAGGACATGATCACCCGCATTTGAGTTGTTCCTAGTGTTGCACTATTTGGAATATGTAAACAATCTATAAAACCATACGCTGTATTTTTACCGTAGACCAATTCTCCTGCATCGAAGAAATCTCCATCTTGATTTAGGTCAATATACACTGTCCAGTATTCATAATATTGATCACCAGAAAACCCTGGAGTAAGACTTATGATATTATTATTACCAGTTGTTAATGAGAAATTGGTTGAGGTATAATCCCCATAACCTCCGTCATCGCCTGAGGTATTGTGCTCATCATTTATGCCTACGTTTTGAATCCATTCGTATTCTGTACTTTCTCCCATCGCTGGACAATAAATACTTGGATTTCCACAATCAGGCGTTTCTTCTACACCACAGCCACAAAGACCTGGTTCTGTTTTGTTTGGATCATTCGGACAACCGTCATTCGCATCACAAGTCATATCCCCATCCGCATCTTGGAAAGTACTAGTTACGACTCCATCGACACAAACGTCTTCGGTACATTCTTCACCATCATCTACCGTTAATTGCGAACAAGCACACCCGTCTTGGTTGGTAGCTTCGTCCGTTGGCGTATTATCACAATCATCATTAACATCACAAATGCCATCGCCATCCGCATCTTGGAAAGTACTAGTTACGACCCCGGCGACACAAATATCTTCGGTACATGGATTGCCATCATCGACCGTAATTTGTGAACAGGAACAACCTTCATCGTTGACTGCTTCGTCAGCCATCGTATTATCACAAGAATCATTTGCATCACAAATACCATCGCCATCTGCATCTTGGAAAGTATTGGTTACGACCCCGGCAACACAAATATCTTCGGTACATTCTTCACCATCATCCACCGTTAATTGCGAACAAGCACAACCATCTGCGTTGACTGCTTCACCAATTGGTGTATCTAAACAAAGGTCATCACAATCCGAGATGTTATCCATATCTTCATCGACTTCAACGAAGATGATATTATATGGGAATATGGTAGGTAAAACATTTTCACAAGCAGGGTTTGCTATTCTTACGAAAAATTCAGTTTGATTCAGGTCGTTAGGGGTAAATGTATTGGTTGTATTATCAAAAGTTCCTGCGGAGGTATTTCCATTTGCATCTGAGAAAAATTCTACGGTAAAATTACTTGGATCAAAATTTACGAAAGGACTGTAACTTGTAGTAGCTGTACAAGAAAGAGGAACTTCAGCTGCTTCAAATTCACTGTAGTAAATTCCGGAATTCTCAATTGGGTTTGATCCTTCTTCGAATTCAGGATCGCTATAAATAATAAGGCTTCCATTTGGTTGATTTATAAAGGTACCTGTATTCAAACTTGGAAGAATAGTTAGTCCATTCTCAATTACAAAACCCGAAAAAAAGTAACCATCATTATTTATCTGACCATTGTTTATGAAACCATTGGTATGACCAAATGCTCCACATCCTATATTGTTGATGACACCATCCGCTTCAATCTGAATTCTGTCACCTCCAAAAAAGGCAAATTGTCCGTTTTCTTGATTGTTTACAGTACCATTTTTTATCAATAGTGGGAGCGCCTCTTGAGTGTTAAAGAAAATGATTGCACCAGTATTGGTAAGCGTACCCATTTGGTCAATTTCTAATCCAATGCTGGAAAGCCCCGCTCCTCGAATGGATCCTTCGTTTGTAATCTGGCCATTATTTAGGATAAATTTTGTGTCAAAATCGCCGGGTGTTCCAATACTACTTTCTCCAGTAATTATACCGGTAGGACCGTTGGTGATGGACCCGTTATTTAATATTCCAATTGGAATTGATGGATCATTAGTATTTTGAGTTCCTATTCGAATGCTGCGGTTATTGACAAGGGTTCCATTATTTAGTAAGCCAACGTCATCACTATTTAGGATAGTCAGCTGGCTTATCGTATTACCCGATGCATCACTTACCGTTAATTGACCTCCAGTTTCAATCTCGATTGATTTAACTGTTACAGCACTTGATATGACAGGACTCACATTCGGAGAAACATCTGGAATGATTACGTCGTCTGTAGCTGTTGGAATCGTACTTGGATTCCAGTTAGCGGGGTTTTCCCAATCGGTATCTACTGCTCCTGTCCAGGTAGCGACTTGTGCGCTGGCAGTAATGGAAAAGAATCCAATCGCCAACATGAGCAACAAACTTCGGAGGCCATAATAGCTCCGATTTTTTTGTTTTTGAAATAATTGTCTGGTAGGTTTAGAAATCATAATGGTTAAAAAATTTAATATACACAGGTTCTCTAGGGAGATAGTGTTTGTCCAAATTTGCCAATGAATGGTAATCTAGAGAAACGCTTTGTGTATTTTGTTGTAAAAAAAGATTCGTAATAAACAATGCAAGTCAGTCCGTCCTATAGATGAACGGCTGATTTCTGGTGACAAAATTTATTAAATCGTTAGCAACGATTCAGTAATGTGTCAATTAATTGTACTTTGTAAACAGTGTATTGAAGTTTTAAATAACTTCTTTAAAGGAAAACAGTAAAAGGGACGGATGTTTGTTTTCTTTGGATTTTTGAAGTGCAGAAAGTGCAATATCATAAATATCGTAATAATATTCAGGAATAAAAATTTTTTTACAAAAAGAATAAGATTGTAAAGAAATTTAACCTTGAAAATGCATCAGAAATTATTGTGGTAGTTGATAAATCAGAATTAAAATACTTTGATGAAAGAGTAGATATGACGGAAATTTTTCAGCAATTCGTTTCGACTAAAATTCCACCCGAAGATATTCATAACAATAGTTATTTTGATATTTGTGAAACCATTTTTAAAAAATATAAGCTTGAGGAAAAGTTATCCTTAAAATGTTCTTCATCCTTCAATTATTGACCATTCGAAACTTTAACAAATAAATTTGAAACAAATTGTTTCTTTTTTAATTAAAATAGTATATCTTTACCACATCACCCACTGAAACGCAATCCACTACGTCCACCCGTAGCGTTTCAATTTTAGAGCTGTTTCGTTTTGTAATATTCGACGCATTACCATACATTATGTATTAAGAATTAGCAGCTCAACCTAACACCCAATTTACAAGCCTGTATTTCACAGGTTTACTAATCCACCAACTTGTTTAGACTATAAATCTAAACTCGATTTTCGACGCTGTCCCCAGGTAAAACGGTTCATCCGTTTTATCCGGACATTTCTATTTCCTACAATACTATTTGTAAAACAAGTAGCTGTCTTGTCATGTCTTAAACACATGTACAATAAAGCTACGTTGTACTCCGATTTGCTCGGCAGTACGCAAACCACTATTGTCATGTATTTAAATGCGCATAGCTTTTTTAGTCTTCGATATGGAACTTTGTCACCTCGACAATTAGTAGATACAGCAGTTGCGATTGGTCTAAAAGAATTGGTTCTAACAGATATCAATAATACCTCAGGTAGCTATGCTTTTATCCGTGCTTGTCAAGAAAAGAATATCAAACCCATTCTTGGAATCGAGTTTCGTCGAGATCATCGGTTTTTATATCTAGGGATTGCACAAAATGAAGAAGGCTTTCGAGAACTCAATCAGTTTTTATCTACCCACTCGTTGGACAATACCCCGTTGCCAGATCTAGCGCCTAAGTTTGAAAAATGTATTGTTATTTACGATCGACTAACCAAGCCATTGTCTCGTTTTTATGCACATGAATACCTAGGGGTACGTCCTGAATTCGTTCATCGACTTTTTCAATCACCCGTCAGAAAAGCATTGCATAAATTGGTCGCACTACGCAGTTTGACCTTTGTAAACGAAGATGGGAACAAAGTACATAAACTATTGAGAGCCATTGATTTAAATACCTTGATCTCTAAACTAAAATCAGCAGAACATGCACCTCCCAGCGCTCGATTAGAAGACCCAAAAAAGTTAATGGTTCCCTACGCTACCTATGCACCTTTATTAGCCAATACAAAAAAAATCCTCGAAACTTGTTCCATCGAACTGACCGTCGGACCTGATAACAATCGCAAGACCTTTACAGGAAATCGATCGGATGATTTGGTACTGCTGCGGAAGTTGGCTATGAATGGTTGTATTCGCCGTTATGGAGCCGAAGATAAAGCTGCCGCCGCGCGGGTCGAAAAAGAATTAGCGTTGATTGAACAAATGAATTTTGCCCCTTATTTTTTGATCACTTGGGATATTATTCGGTATGCACAAACGACGAACTATCATCATGTCGGGAGAGGAAGTGGTGCTAACTCCATTGTGGCGTATTGTCTTGGTATTACAGATGTTAACCCAATAGAACTAGATCTTTACTTTGAGCGTTTTATCAATCCTTATCGAAGTTCTCCTCCAGATTTTGATATTGATTTTTCATGGGATCAGCGGGACGATGTAACGGATTATATTTTTAAACGATACGGTCGTGACTACACAGCACTGCTCGCAACCTACAGCACCTTTAAAGGGAAGTCCATTCTCCGAGAATTGGGAAAAGTATTTGGCTTACCTAAAGAAGATATTGATCGGATGATTCGCAATCCTGAAGAGGAAGCAAAGCAACATCGGTTGGTGCCAACCATTCGACGTTATGCGGGCATGATTGAAGGCTTTCCAAATCACTTATCTATTCATGCTGGAGGTGTATTGATTACCGAACGACCGATTCATTATCATACCGCTTTGCAGATGATGCCGAAAGGATTTCCGGTGACCCATTTCGATATGTATGGAGCAGAAGACCTTGGATTTCATAAATTCGATGTGCTGAGTCAGCGTGGTATTGGTCATATTAAAGACGCGGTCAAGTTGATAAAAAAGAACCGAGGGCATGGCGTAGATATCCATGCGGTTGAAGCTATAAAGGCAGATCCTAAAGTACAAAAACAATTGGCTTCTGGTCACTGTATTGGATGTTTTTATATCGAATCTCCGGCGATGCGTGGATTGTTGAGTAAGTTGCATTGTGAAAATTATGTACATCTAGTAGCAGCCAGTTCGATCATTCGACCAGGTGTTGCGAAGTCAGGAATGATGCGGGAATATATCAAGCGTTTTCATGAGCCACATTCTTTTGATTATCTCCATGAAACTTTTAAAACCCATCTTGGAGAAACCTTTGGGATCATGGTCTATCAAGAAGATGTGATGAAAATTTGTCACCACTTCGCTGGTTTGGAATTGGACGAATCGGATGTGCTTCGACGAATGATGAGTGGAAAAAAAAGATCCTCTGAAGCTTTTAATCGATTACGGAATAAATTCTTTTCTAATTGCAAAGAACGGAATCATCCGGATGAATTGGCAGCGGAAGTTTGGCGACAGATTGAGAGCTTTAGTGGTTATTCTTTTTGTAAGGCACACTCGGCTAGTTATGCCGTGGAATCTTTTCAAAGTTTATATCTAAAAGCCTACTATCCATTAGAATTTATGGTAGCCGTTATTAATAATTTTGGTGGATTTTATCGAACAGAATTTTACTTTCACGAAGCACGTATGGAAGGAGCAAATATTCATGGACCTTGTGTCAATCACAGTCTTTATTTGACAGATATTCAAGGAGAAGACATCTACATGGGATTTATTCATCTGCATCAATTGACGCAACGATTGGCTTTAGCGATAGTTCTAGAAAGAAGAAAAGAAGGTGTGTTTAAAAATATGACGGATTTTGTTAATCGAGTGGCAGTGGCTCCTGATCAATTAGAAATCTTGATTAGAATAGGTGCTTTTCGATTTACTGGAATGAATAAATATGAACTAATGTGGGAAAAGAACCGCGTACACAATCCGCGCCTTCGCCATCGTTCTGATCCTGCACTTTTTGTCGCTGCCCAAGAATCTTTTCAACTTCCCGAACTAGAAATAGATCCTCGTGCGGAGCTACACGATCAATTGGAATTAATCGGATTCTCTTTAGATGCCCCTTTTGCTTCCGTCGCTCCTGAGGAGATCACCGACCGTCAAATCTTAGCTCGAAACCTAAAAAAGATGACAGGTAGCATCATAGAGATCGTCGGTTATTTTGTTACCAAAAAACCAGTTAGAACAAGCAATAAGAAACTGATGAACTTCGGTACTTGGCTCGACCGAGAAGGAAACTATTTTGATACGATTCATTTTCCACCAGCCCTTAAAAGATTCCCATTAAAAGGAAGAGGGTGCTATAAGATTCGTGGAAGAGTCGTATTAGATTATGATTTTCCAGGGATAGAAGTAATGAGCTGTTTAAGGATTTAATGCGAAATCAAGAGCAACTTCAAATTCAAAATCAAGGGCAAAATAAGGTCAAATTGAAAGGGGAATGTTGTCGATTTATTCAGACTTCTTCAAACTCAAAACCCAACAACTCAAAACTCAAAACCCAGTAACCCATGCGTTCCATACTACATCTCGATCTCGACACCTTTTTCGTCTCCGTTGAGCGACTTCGCAACACGGCCTTTTGTGGTAAACCCCTGATCATCGGTGGTGTCAGTCATAACGAACCAGGCTATCAAAACCGAGGCGTTGTAAGTTCCTGTAGCTACGAAGCGCGACGATTTGGCGTACATGCAGCGATGCCGATTAAGTTGGCGCGAAAGCTTTGTCCAGAAGCTATTTTTCTGCGAGGTGATTTCGATACCTATCAAAAATATTCGAAGTTGGTAACGGAAGTAATTGCGGATCAAGCACCGATCTTTGAGAAAGCTTCTATTGATGAATTTTATCTTGATTTGACGGGAATGGATCGTTATTTTGGTTGTCAAAAATGGTCAGGAGAGCTACAGCAAAAAGTCAGTAAAGAGACCGGATTGTTTGCGTCCTATGGATTATCGATTAATAAGTTAATTGCAAAAATGGGGACGACAGAGTCTAAACCCAATGGTGCATTGTGTATTGCAGCAGGAACTGAAAAAGCATTTATTGCGCCGTTAGCAGTTCGTAAAATTCCGCAAGTAGGTCAGATGACGGAACGGAAATTACGACAGATGGGCGTGCAGACCATCAAAGTGTTGCGTGAGATTCCACCGCGATTATTAGAGCGAGAATTTGGAAAAAATGGGATCAGTCTTTGGAAGAAAGCCAATGCAATTGACGATCGTCCGGTGGTTCCTTATCGGGAAAGAAAGACGATTGGGAGTGAGAAAACTTTTCAGATAGATACGATTGATGTATCTTTTTTACGATCAGAATTATTGAAAATGCTCAAAGCACTTACCTTTGAATTACGCAACGAGAAAAAACTAGCCGCTACCGTTACGGTCAAAATTCGGTATGCAGATTTTAATACTTTTTCTAAACAAAAAAAAATAACCCATACTGCGGATGATCACTTATTAAAACCAGTAGTCCTACACCTTTTTGATCAACTTTACGAACGCCGACAACGGATTCGAATGATTGGTATTCAGTTTGGAAAATTGGTCCACGGACATCCACAGATGAATCTGTTTGACGATCAGGCAAAGTCATTACGGTTATTGAAAGAGATGGATGGAATTCGGAAGCGGTTTGGGAAGGGGATTATTTGATAACTGACCGATCTCGACTGAAAGGAGAGCGGCGCATGACAATGCGACGAGGGAAGGCACCGCGGAAGCGGACGGGATGGCATTTTTTGATGTGTGGATTTTGTCTTGTGGCGAAATGGGAGGTTTGAATTTATAAGTTTAAGCTTAGACGTTTTTTTCTATTATCTTTCTAATTGCAGTAAGGGTTGCACTGCTATTTTCCTGAACGCGATAGCCATTTTTTAGTTGATCTATTTTTTTTGTAAAAAGATTGTCGTTTGGATTAATGTCGATGACAGCTCCTTGTCGTTTAAGCGTATTTTCTACGATTTTCTGAGGAAGGTTTGTTGCTCCAGAGGTGCCAATAATAAATAAGAGTCCCGTATCTTTTGCGATTTTCAATACTTTATGCAGGTGGTAATGGTGTTCATTATAATATTCATCAAACCACAAAACGTGCGGTCGAGTTGGTTCTCCGCAATTAGGGCAAACAAGAAGTAGAGACTCGTCATAGGTGAAAGGAGTATTTCTATCTCTGTCTTTTTCTATAATAGCCGTTGGGATTGGAAAAACATTTTTTGTACACTCTTCACTACATCGCATAAAACGTAAATCACCATGTATCAAAAATACATTTTGGGTATTCGTTTCTTTTCGAAAATGAAGCCCATCAACGTTTTGAGAGATGAGGGAAAAGCGGTCGGGGATTAAATTTTCGATTTTAGAAAGCTCAATATGCCCTTGGTTTGGAACCGCTTTATTACAAATAGAGATTCGATATAAAAACCATCTCCAAACTTGATCAAAGGCAACATCAAACATCTTCTTTGTTCCAATTTCTTGTGGAGTATAATTTCTAGAACCATCCGTCCAAAAACCATCTTTACCTCGAAAGGTAGGGATTCCACTTTCAGCAGAAAGACCAGCGCCGACTAAAAAGGTGATTTTACGTTCTCCTTTTATGGCATCAATAATTATTTGTTCGATTTCTTTTGAGATCATTCTTATTTCTTCGAAGTCTGATGATTAGGTAAATGAAAAAGTATAATAGGATAAATAAACCGATGTAGTAGATAATAATTATATAGGAAAAGCCTTCTGCGAATCCAACTGCCCACGGGTAGACATGAAGGATAAAACATGGTTCACAGATACCTA
Source organism: uncultured Saprospiraceae bacterium (assembly GCA_937927835.1). Lineage (GTDB taxonomy): Bacteria > Bacteroidota > Bacteroidia > Chitinophagales > Saprospiraceae > JALZUU01. The sequence goes on from CALGJS010000451.1 coordinate 9,255, forward strand.
ATCCTGAAAAGACGATGATAAAAATTGAAAAAAAGGCACTATATATTTTACGAGTCGTAGAAATATCTAATTCATTAGAATTCATGAGGTCGATTATTTCAAATTTTTAATTAAGCCCTTTTCTTAGTCCTATTTCCAGTCCACAGTTCCATAAATTTTCTTTAACAGGAACATCTTTAATTAGCTTAGTCAAATGATATCTAAAAGTTGGTTGAGCAAAAATTTGTAAGCTTTCATTTATGGCATAACTTCCACCAATAGAAATAACAGAGACAAAATGTACCTTGTTATAATCGTATAAGTCGTCGTTTTCGTCAAGAATTTGACTTTTGTCGTCAATGACCAATTTGTTACGAGATTTTAAAAAAAGAGAAGGAGCAACGCCTAATTCCACATAGGGCTTAAATCTCTTTTGTGAAAATTCATACCTGGCTACTATGGGTATTTCTAAAAATAAATAATTATAAAAAAGTTGACGGGAAGAAAAATTGACCGTCCCAGGATTTATAAGTTCTTCCAAAACCTGATCTCCAAAACGCAACTCTTCTTCTTTGTTTTTGTACCCTACATTAGCAAATCTTAAACCCGTTTTAAAATATATTTTATTGGCAATTTTTTTATTAAAATTGAACCCAACTCGAAAATTGACCTTTGAAAGTTCAGTAATATTTCGGATGGTAACGACGGAAGGAGCACCAGAAGTCCTTAGGTTGCGGTATCCAATGTCAACACCACCTACAAAATCTAAGGAAGTGTTCATTTGTGAAAAGATAAGTAGCGGAAGAAAAAATAGGGTAGTGAAGATTGGTAATCGTTTCATGTTTTAGTTTTATTAATTTAGTTCATAAATAACTTTAAAAATTAGCAAATATCTCTTTGATATTATTATCCCGCTGAATAATCAGCAGCCCTTTCAACCTTTATAAGGTATCTTTATTTCAACCGCTTCCTCAGTCCGACTTCCAAGCCTGCATTCCAAAGATATTCTTTGACGGAGCCTTCTCTGAATAGTCGGGTAAAATGGTATCTAAAGGTCGGTTGTGCAAAAAATTGTAAAGCTTCATTGATATTAAAGTTACCACCGAAAGATAAGACACCGACAAAATTAATCTGACTAAAGTCGGTGATAACGGGATCGTATTCATTAGTTTGAATTTTGCCATCGTTATCGACAAATTTAGTTCGACCTTTTAAGAAAAGAGAGGGTGCTATTCCAAGCTCCAAAAATGGAGTGATTTTTTTTTGTGAAAATTCATATCTAACGACAAGTGGTACTTCGATGAAGGTATAATTATAGATAAGCTTTGAAAGGGTAGGTAGGTCACCCGGAAGGTCAGGATTAAAAACACCGCCAGATTGTTGATTGCCCCAGCGTAACTCATTCTCTTCATATTTTCTTTGATAGCCAGTGCTGACAAAACGTATACCTGTTTTAAAGAAAGTATTTTTAGAAATTCTTTTATTAAAATTAAATCCAATCCGAAAATTGGTTTTTCCGATTTCGTCTTCATCAAACAGGCGAACGATCAGACTATCGCTAAAACTCGCATTTTTGACGGTCGTCATATTTCGATAACTATAATCAATTCCACCAACAAAATCTATAGAGGTATTTATCTGAGAAAAAATAAATAGTGGAAGAAAAAATAGCGTAGTAAGGATTGGTAATCGTTTCATGCTTTAGGTTTTAATAATTAGTTCTTAGTTAATTTTGGATATTTTATATAATATCAATATTCAGCAAATATCTCTTTGATATTATTATCGCTTTTAATTTTTTTACCAGAGGCGGATTCAACTAGTACTCCAAAAGGAAAACCGTTTTGTCCAAGGTTTTTTATAAGTGCATTATTTCCAAAATAATGTTCACCAGGATAATCAAATTTTTTGATAATTTCCTTTAATCTGATTGGGTCATCGAATTTTTCAAGCGCAATATTCACAACCGTTATTCCTTTTTCTTCTAATTTTTTCAACTCAGGTATTTCTTCAATACAAGGAATACAGGAGGTATACCAAAAATGAAAATAAATAAATTTTGAAGATGTTGCTTGACTTAATAGAAGATTTGAGATCTTAATTTCTTTATTCGAAAATAATTCTCTAATTTTTATGGTTGGATCAATAAAATCTTCAAAAACAGCTTGAGCTTTAATTTTTACTTTCTTAGCGTTTCCAATATATTTTAATTGTATTGATTCTCCGTCAATTGAAACGTTTTTAATTTGCAGCAAGTTCTCTTGATACGAAATAATGAGGTCTTTACTATATGGAGTTGTATTGGGATTAAAGTCTTTGTAGACAGGAATGTAAGGACTGTCAGGAGAAGTAATAATTAAAAGATCTTCTTTTTCATTAAAAATTCGATTTTTATTTTTATCAACCATTGTAATTACTAAAGAATCTTTTCCTAATTTGAATAAGCTGCTTTTAAGAGGTAAGGAGGAGATCTCAGGATTTTTTAAAGAAAGAAATACTAAGTGTGGTCCACTTACAGGAATGGTATCCTGTTTAATGCCTAGATAACTAACTTTGTTATTGCAACCAACAAGACAACAGATTATAAATGATAAAAAGAATAATTTGTTCATTGTCATTTGTTACGGTGGATTATGCTGATAAAAGATTGCATAATTTCTTCAGAGTCTTCTTGTGATAAAGAAAAAATTCTATTTGTCATTTTTTGAATAAATACTTCATCTTTTAGCAATGAAGTATCTTTGTTTATCCAAATCAGGAAACATCTAGCAAGAATTTCTTGAATTTCTTTAGAAGGATGCCCATAAATATCATCTTTCTTGGGGAAAGAGAATTTTTTCATCTTTCTTTTTAATTCCGAAAACGGAAGTGCTTCCAATAGATTGAACGTTTCTGTCAATTTGGTAGTTATGGCAAGTACCGTATCATGTTCTGCATTACAGGTTTGATAGATATTGCATTGAATCTCACCATTTATATTTGCACATTTGTAATTGGGAAAAGAAACACATTCATTCAGTGGAACTAAGATGATTTGTTCTACCGAAGGACAAAGCGTTTGCAATTTATTGATAGTATTACACAACTCATCATAAATTCCTGGCTTTAATAATGAAGGGCTTTGAAGAACAATATATTTAAATTGACCGTTTTTTAGCTTAGTCTGTAGCGATTCTTTATTTTGAATCTGTCTGATGCAATTCATCCCGTCAACCAAAGAACTGTCTAGTAGAATATTGGTGTCATATACTTTTAGGTAATTATTACTGATTTTATCAAGTAAATAATTGTTTTTGAAAAAACTATCTCCAATGAAAAGAATCGAGTTCTTTTCTTGACTGAACAATATATTTATTAATAAGAAGAAAAGGAAAAAAAGAGCACTCGTTTTTTTTGCAAAAAAGATCATTGTTAAATATAGCAATAAATTATTTAACTTATGCTTTTTTCGATAAGGTTTCGTTCCCAAAATGCGCGTTACATCCGAAGCTTTAAATCCTTCCGCTAATAAACCATTGAGTACTTACCTTTTAGCAGTATTCCAAAACCCAAAACCCAAAACTCAAAACTTCCTCCTAACCCCTCGCCACCACCACAAAAACACCAATAAACTAAAAATCCCAGACAACCAAAACATCGCAGAAGTAACCATCGCGGCACCTCGAATCCCATAACGTTGCAACATCCAATAACTACCTACCACATTGATCCCTAAAATAATCAAGGATAAGAAGGCATTTACTTTTGGAAAACCAAGCGTCGGTAGCATATTTCCCAAAGGAACGCGCATCAATAAAGCGCCCGCCACGCCGATAGAAAATATCCGCATTAAATCTCCTTGCTCATGATACTGATCTCCAAAAATAAGTACGAGCCAATCTGCTCCAAAATAAAAGAACAACACAACGGCTAAGCTAATTGGAATAAAAATAGCTAAATAATTTTTATAAAAATCAAAAACAAACCGTGGATTCTTTTCTGCACTTCTCGTTACTTTTACGGTAAAAGTGGTCATCACAGCGAGACTCAAAACAGCTAGGTTGAGTGGGATAATACTGGCCACTCGATATTCAGCGACGGCCGCAGGATCGGATAGAATATTGCCAATTAATAGAATATCGACCGCATAAAGTAATTGCGCTAAAACGGTTCCAAGACTCGTATAAAATCCGTATTCAAATAATTCTTTGGTATTGAATGTGAAATTAATGTTTTTACCACGATCACCAAGGTTAAAACGAAACCAATAATAGATTCCTAGCAGTAATGGAATAGTCACCAAACTAATCACATAACCCATCCCTCCGAAGAGCCAGGCCGCAGAAATATTTCCTACTAAAAATAGAAAACTCAAAGTGAATTCCAACCGTGCGTACCAACCATTGCGGTGTACGAGCATGCAATAGGCTCCTACGCTCCGGAAGATTAAAAGACCGAATAATTGAAAAACAAAGACGAGTAAATAGGGGAGTGCTCCAGGTAGTTTTTCGGTGATGATTGTAGCTAATAAGCACGTTATCAGTAAGATAGCTAATGAAATAGCTATTCCTCGTTTTAGTGCAAATCGAACATAATATTTTTTTTCAAGCTGTCCGCTGCGAGTAGCACCGTATCGAATTAGACCGGGCAAAATACCGCCACCAATAAAAGGAAGGATAAATGAAATGATGGTAAAGGCGTAGGAAAGATTGCCGTAGTCGTCACTAGTCAACAGACGGATAACACTCCAATTGACGACGAAATTTGCCAGCCGAGCGAACAAAGTAGCAAGCATTACTTGATTGCCTTTGCCGGTAGTAAACGCGCCGATAAAATCTCGTATAGCCAAGAATATATAGTTCTAAAAGTAAGGTTAAAACAATTGTAAACAGATTCGAAAGCGCGATAGAAGAGCAGCCAATAGCCGATAGCAAAAAGCCAATAGCTTCTAAATTATCTCCTCAAAATCTTCCTCTTCTAGTTTCGGTAAAAACTGATCAAGACCTTGGTTTCGAATCTGATTCATGGTTTGGAAATTTTCCATCACCCGAGCCTGAAATTGGGTATCCACCAAGTCTTGCACATCCACCAAGTTTTTCATGGCGTCCATTTCTCGGAATTTATAAGTTTGCTCAAACAATCCAGTTTCAAATTTTGCAGAAAGTTTACCATTGTCTTTAAAGACGGTAATCTTCATGACTGGATGTTCGATATAGCCGATGATTCGCATATTATTCGTTGATGATTTTGTACAATTGATCTAAATTAGGACTAAGAATAATTTCAGTTCGTCGATTTTTAGCTTTCCCTGCAGCAGTTGCGTTGCTCGCAATCGGGTAATAAAAGCTACGACCCGAAGCAGTAATTCTATCTGCGTTTACATTGGTCTCCGTAAGAATTTTTACAACCGCTGTCGCACGACGTACACTAAGATCCCAGTTTTTAGCAGGACTGCCATCAGGATCCGTGTGTCCTTCCACCGTAATATTGATGTCTGGATTTTGTCTTAAAACATCTGCTAGAGAACGAATCGCTTTTTTTCCTTTCCAATCGATATTGTCGCTATTGCTCGCAAAAAGTAAATTCTGACTTAATGAAACATAGATCTTGCCGTTTCTTTCAGTAACGGATAAGTCTGCATCTGTAAATCCAAGAAGTGCCTGATTCACTTTAGAGCGAAGTCCGTTTAATCGAGTTTCTTTGTCTGCCAACAATCGGTTGAGTTCATTCACCTGACGTTCGTAGTCTCCACAATCGTTGGTTACTACTGTTCGAACTTCTGGTGCAGGAGGAGGAGGCGGAGTGACTGCAACTGTATTTTGAGCATCGTTCAGGTCACCACGTAGCGATTCAATCTGACTTTCGAGTCGCTGAATTAAACGAGCTTGTTGATCATTTACCGACTGTGCTTGAGAAAGCTTTCCAACCATTTGTTGAACATCGGTAGAAGAAGAGTTGAGTAAATCTCTATTTTGAATCAACAATTCATCATACTTTCGTAAAATTTCGTTGTTATAAGATTTGAGGTTGTCATAATTTTCCTGAAGGACGGTCAGGTCCATGTCTGTGGATTTCTTTTCCTTTTCTAATTGCTCATAATTGTATTCAGAAGCATTGTTTGAACTGTTTTCAGTTAGACCACGCAGCGAGTCAATTTCTGTTCGATAGAAATCAGTTAATTGTTGAGATTCTTTGAATCTATTTTGGGAGACACAGCTCACCAAAGTCCATCCACTCAACGCTAGGAGTAGTAAATAGCCAGTTGTTTTATTCATAGTCAAGTTCGTTTAATTCAATTTAGCAGTTCATAATTTTGTTTGCTAAGACAAACACTGAGGACAAAGATAAGGGTAATTCCGTTAATTTTCGGTACAAGAGAAGGGTTAAAAAACCAAACTACCTACTCGTAGCATCGTACTGCCTTCCGCTAAGGCAATTTCGTAATCTCCAGACATGCCCATGCTGATTTCCTTAAAGTCGCTATTTTTAGAGAAATGACTGTTTTTTATTTTGTCAAAAATAGATTTCAACTTACGGAACTCACTGGTTATCTGTGTTTTATCATCTACAAAGCTTGCCATGCCCATCACACCTCGAAAGATCAAAGAAGGATAGTTTTCGGCTTGAAAATTAGTTAAATCTGAGATTTTAAGTCCATATTTACTATCTTCTTGAGCTATTTTAAATTGTAGTAATATGGAGATTTTTCGATCCGATTTTTTAGCTTGTTTGTTAATTTCTTCTAATAAACGAAGACTATCTACAGAATGGATGAGTCCAACAAAATCAGCAATATATTTTACTTTATTGGTTTGTAAATGACCGATTAGATGCCAATCTATATCATCAGGCAATGCCGCATGTTTTTCTACCAATTCAGGAACTCGATTTTCGCCAAACATGCGATGTCCACGATCATAAAATGGCCTAATTTGTTCAAGGCTTCGAGTTTTAGAAACCACAACTAATTTAGCAGGAGTTCCTTCTATTTGATCAATAATTTTTTGGTAATTATCTTTTTGCATTTTGTTTTGCTATTATTTAAGTATATCCGCTATTTTATCATTAAACAAAGCAAATTGCGAAAGGTTATTATGGCTTGCTCCAGGTAAGGTGGTAAAGTCAATTTTGGGTACTAATTTTTTTAAATCTACGGCGTGTTGATATGGAATTAATTCATCTTCTGTTCCATGAAAGATATAGATAGGGGATTTAACTTTTGGTAAAAACAGATCACTTCGAAATTTATATTTCAATAAAAGATTGGTTGGTAAAAAGCGCATTTGTTCCCCAGCCAATCGGCCGATACTATAATAAGGCGTTTCTAAAATTAACAATTTATGTCCCACTTCCGCTGCTACAGAACTAGCAATCCCAGAACCGAGGGATCTTCCATAAATCACGACGTTTTCAGATCCATATTCCGTCACTACTTGATCGAAAATGTAGCGAGCATCCTTAAATAGATTTTTTTCTGAAAGAACACCCAAACTTTTTCCATAACCACGATAATCTGGAATAATAAGGTCATAACCATGCGGTAAAAGATTAGAAGCCATGTAGCCCCAATTATCTAGCGCACGTGCATTTCCATGAAAATATAGAATTAGACCTTTGGAGTGGGGTACGGAAAATTTTAAGGCATGCAATTTTACATCTGGCTCAGGATGGAAGTAAATCTCTTCTGCGGCCTCACCAAAATGCACAAATTCATAGTCTGCAGGCAGTATATCGGGGTAAAAAATAAAGGATTCTTGGCGAAAGTAAATATACAGACACACTACTAGGTACAAGAAGGCAAAAAATATAATGATTTTCATAAAGGAACTGACAAAAGGAACAATATCCTTAAATTTCTACTATTTCACAAAGATTATTTTTCATTGGCTGAGAATATTAAAGAATGAAAGTGCTTTTTATGGACATAAACCAATTTTAACACCAAATTAGGGCTAAAAAAAGACCTGAAAATGCATAATTAATGCGTGAAAACGATAAATTTGCCAAGGTGCTTACCCATAATCAGGTAAATCCCTGAAATATACACGTTAAATTATAGATTTTTTCTGTTTGAACTGATAGGGTGCAAGTGAAAAGCTTTGCAGCTATATTGGATTTGATAAAAGAGTCTAAGAAGCACCTTATTAAATCATTTTTATGAAAATAAGGTGAATCGAAATTATTTACGAGTTGTATTAAAAATTAAAACCGGAATGACCAGACAATTGACTATTTTATTCTTGCTGTGCTCGACTTTTTATGCGCAAAGCCAGACCTTCCCAATGGATGGAACCGACATTACTTCTTGTGTAGGTTTTTTTACGGATAGTGGAGGCAATGATGCTGGCTATGGGCCTAACGAAAATTTTACTACAACGATTTGTCCTGAAGCAGTTGGTGGAACCCACGTTCAGTTGGTTTTTCCCAGTGTAGAATTGGGGGCAGGAGATCAACTAAGCTTTTTTGATGGACCGGATGCGACTGCGACGTTGTTAAGCATGGCAACTGATTTCCCCGCAGGAGGTTCCTTCATTATTCAAGCAACCGCTGTTAATCCATCTGGATGTCTAACTTTAGTTTTTACTTCTGATGGAGCAGGCGAAGGAGCAGGATGGAGTGCAGATATGAATTGTGTGGCTGCTTGTCAAATAATTACCTCCAATCTTGTAGGAAGTATCCCTGCCGTTGAACCGGTAGATACAGGATATATTGATATTTGCCCAGGAGAAGGAGTAGAATTTTTCGGTGCAGGATCTTACCCACAAGATGGTGCAGTTTATAATCATTCAGATGCTACCTCTGACTTCTTTTGGGATTTTGGTGATGGTTCAGAAGCGCAAGGACCAAATGTATTTAAAATCTATGATGAGCCAGGAGGATATACTGTTCAATTAACTATAGTAGATCAATTCGGATGTCTAAATACCAATTTTATCTCTCAGCGAGTACGTGTTTCTACTTATCCTAGTTTTGGAATATCAGACATGATTCCATCGGTAATCTGTTCTGGAGATACAGTTACTTTGGCAGCTGCGGTTGCGGATACTACAACGGAATTATCGGTTGGTGCGAATGCTGGAAGCTTTCAAAATGAAGGAGTCTTGTCAGATACATTAGCACTGCCTGATGGAGATGGAATTAGTTATTCAACCAGTATTAGATTTACAGAATTCTCTCCTGGTCAAATTCTTACCGATATCAATGATTTTTTGGGCGTCTGTATGTTGATGGAGCATTCTTATATGTATGATTTGGATGTAGAATTAACTTGTCCGGATGGGACAACCGTAGTTATGCAAGATCAATCACTAGGTACGGGTGGAGAAGTATTTCTAGGTATTCCAAATGAAACGGATGACTTTATGGCCAGTAATCCACCTTTACAAGGAGTTGGATTTGAATATTGTTTCCGCCCTAATGCCACCAATGGAACTTGGACAGCTTTCGATATGGCTAATTCGCCAGGTACTTTACCCGCTGGTGATTATAGTAGTCTGAATTCATTTGATGCTTTTTTAGGTTGTCCGCTTAATGGAGAATGGACCCTTACAATTACAGATGAATTAGCAATTGACAATGGATGGATATTTGAATGGAGTATCGGATTTGAGCAAGATATATATCCGGACTTAGAGCGATTTACGCCCATGATTACAGATTTAGCCTGGCGAGATCAAAACTCCCTAATCTTTTATCAAGAGGATTCAATTATTGCATCACCTACTGCTGCAGGAGTTGCAGGATTTACGATAGATGTGATGGATGATTTTGGTTGTATGTATGATACAACGATATTGATTGATGTCTTACCTGCAACAGATCCAAACTGTTATAATTGTATAACGGCTGCGACTTTTATGGAAGATACCGTTACCTGTATTGGTAACCCTGTTACGATCAGTGCAATCCCTCCTGATACGATTGCACCAGAAAGCGTAAGTTTCTTTGCCTATTCAAATGAAGAAATAGAATTTACCAGCTATCCTCCAGCATTACCATTGGCTGTTCCAACGCCCGTTGATTATGTTTTTCCAAATAATATTACGGATGGTGAAGCACAGATTATGTCGGTTTGTTTAAATCTAGAACATAAAGCAGCAGGAGATATAATCCTGCAATTACAATCTCCATCCGGAACAGTAATAAATTTATCAGTCGAAAACGGAGACCTTGCAAATGATTATTTACAAACTTGTTTTACCGCTTCTGCAGCAACTCCGATTACCGCAGGAAGTCCGCCCTTTACTGGAGACTTTTTACCAGAGGAAAGTTTTAATGCTTTTAATGGTGAAAATATTTCAGGACAATGGAATCTTTTGGTAGCAGATGCTTCCAATGGATTTAGAGGAACCTTACAAGATTGGACGATTACTTTTGCTATCGAAAATAGTTTGTCTTATAATTGGGCACCAAACCCAGACTTGTCTTGTACAATTTGTCCTGAACCAGAAGTAACTCCTACATCTTTACCAGCAACTTATTCGGTCGAAATTACAGATGATTTTGGATGTACCCTTTTAGATACGATTGTAATCAATGAAACATTCGGCTTCGATCCAGTAGACGTAATTTGTACGCCTGTTTCAAATTCAGAGGTTAATTTCTCCTGGAATGATATCGGAGCAATGATGTATGAAGTGAGTTTGGATGGTGGTACGACTTGGATTACACCAACGGGTCCATTTAATTATCTTTATAGTGGACTTTCGATTGGCCAAATGGTGACTTTACAGGTACGTGCCGTAGCAGAATCTGATTGTCCATCTGAAGTAGGGGAAAGCACCTGTACTCCGTTTCCTTGTATGCTAACGATTGATACAATCTCAACACAACGCCCCGCATGTCAAGGAGACTTAAATGGAGGAGCAATGTTGACATCTTCGAATGGAAGTGATCCTGTCGAATATTTTGTCAACGGTACTGGTCCTTTTACAGACCAAATCATGGGACTAGGAGCTGGAGCACAAGAAATTATTGCCATCGATGCAGATGGTTGTCGTGATACGGTTTCGTTTACACTGACTTCTCTTTCTACACCAATCAATCTTACCACTAGCATGGATTCAGTGGATTGTTCTGGAGAAGATTCTGGAATCGCCACTGTAATGGCTACAGGAGGTTTTGGAACCTTTGATTATGTTTGGAATACCGTTCCGGTAAATAACACAAGTAGTGCTTCTGGACTAGTGGTTGGATCATATACGGTCACTGTTAGTGATCAAGCAGGTTGTGAAAGTATGGCAACCGTGGTAGTATTAGAGCCAACGCCATTGACCCTTACCTTAGACACAACATCTATAACTTGTAACGGTGCCAGTGATGGTACCGCCATGCTAACTCCTGTGGGAGGAACAGCACCTTATAGTTATTCTTGGACAGGTGGAAATACCACTAATATGATTACCAATCTTGGAACTACTTCCTTCACTGGAACGGTCATGGATGCGAAAGGATGTTCTGCAACCATAACAGCGGCATTGGTAGAGCCAGTGGAAGTAACGGTAAGTTTACAACCTCAGAATCTAAATTGTTTTGAAAATGCCAGCGGAGCAGTTGGAGCGACACCAGCAAATGCTACTGGAATGATTACCTATAGTTGGACCGGACCGAATCTTTTTAGTTCTACTGCCGCAGCGCCCGCAAATTTAGAGGCTGGAGAATACTGTGTGACGATCACAGATGCCAATGGTTGTCAAGCGAACGATTGTATTACTTTGATGGAACCATCTCCGATAATGCTAACCGTTGGAAGTACGCAAGTAGATTGTTTCAATGCTCCAACAGGTACGGCTACGGTAATGGCGAGTGGTGGAGCAGGTGGATATCAATATGCTTGGAGTGATGCCAATAATCAAGTAACGGATGTGGCGATTAATTTATCGCCAGATAATTATACAGTAACGGTAACGGACATGAATACTTGTACACAAATGATAAATGTAACGGTACCTAATGGAACACCAATCACCCTCAACTTTGCTACCACTACACCATTATGTTCTAATACCAGCGATGGATCTGCTACCGCAACAGCAGGAGGTGGAGCTGGATCATTTACCTATCAATGGGATACAGCAGCAGGAGATCAAACAACGGCTATTGCTTCTAATTTAATCAGTGGAAACTATTGTGTAACTGCAACAGATATGATGGGTTGTACGATTGAAGATTGTGTAGAGGTAATGTCGGCTAGCACGTTAGAGATACCAGCGATTGGTGCAACGGCAGTTTCCTGTTTTGGGGTCAATGATGGAACCGCTACAGTAACTCCGATAGGAGGAACTGGATCATATACTTATTTATGGGATGATGCGAATGCGCAATTTAGTAATCCAGCGGTAAGTCTTCCAGCAGGTATTTATAATGTAACGGTAACAGATTCCAATACTTGTGCAGAAACGGCTATGATAGAAGTATTTGAGCCAGATACGTTGACTGCAGTAATTACACCAACCGCAGTTGCTTGTTTTGGTGAAAACACGGGAACTATTGTAAGTACCGTCGAAGGTGGAAATGGTGGAAATATTTACACTTGGACCAATGGAACGAGTATGGCAGATGCAGCTGATTTGGTTGCAGGAAATTATGGTTTTACCGTAACGGATGCAATGGGTTGTGTCGCTACCGCAAATACTTTGGTAACCGAACCGGCAGCACCAATTGCCCTAACTATTGCACAAGGAGATACTTCTTGTTTTGATGCATCTGCAAGTACTGCGTTTGTAACAGTACAAGGAGGAACACCTAATCTTGGTTCTTATCAATATTCTTGGACCAATGGTGGAGGAATTGATTCAGTGGCGACGAATATGGGCGTTGGAACTTATTCAGTAGACATAACGGACAGTAATGGTTGTAGTGAATCAGCACAAATTGATATTCAAGAATTTTCAGAAATTGAAATAAATATAGCTTCGGTTGAACCAAGTTGTTTTGGGGATGTGGATGGCCGGATGGCAGTCAATGTCGTTTCACGAGACGGTGTGATTGATGACCTAAATGATTATACTTATAGCTGGTCTAATGGAGGAACAGGAATGGCAGTAATTGATTTAGTAGGAGAACAAACCTATGAAGTAACCGTAACAGATGCACAAGGATGTGTAGGCGATACTAGTCAATTTTTGCAAGCACCCAATCAGATTACCTTAAATGTTTTACCAGTAGAACCAAGTTGTTTTGAAGGAACAGATGGAAGTGTTGAAATTACCAATGTCAATGGAAATACCATCGGTCATACTTTTGAATGGAGTACCGGGGCGACAACAGAAAAAGTAGAAGATTTAGAAGCTGGAAATTATAGAGTAACGGTGACGGATGATCTTGGTTGTACGGCAGATTCGTTCTTTGTTTTATCGCAGCCTGAAATATTATGGACACGGTTGACCGTTTCACCGAATGGTTGTGAAGGACAAGCAATCGGAGGAATCTTAGCGGAGCCACAAGGAGGAACACCAGGATATACTTTTGAATGGAGTAATGGTGGAACGACTGCAGAAATAACGGGTTTATCTTCACAAAAGTATAGTTTGATCTTAACGGATGCTCAAGGTTGTGAGCGATTGGATACGATCTTTGTAGGTCGACCTGATCCAATGATGGTTAGTTTTGAAATAGAAGATCCTTCTTGTTTTGGAGATCGAGATGGCCGAATTACTGCCACGGTTACCGGAGGTGTGGGACCATTTAGCTTTAGTGTGGATGATGAAACCTATTTTGGAACCAATGTACTGGTTGGACTAACGGCTGGAACCTATGATGTACATATTCGAGATCAAACCAATTGTACCTTAATAGAAGAAGTAACTATTACTGATCCGCCAGCATTTGAAGTTTTTGCTGGAGCGGATGAAGAGATACAAGTAGGAGATAGTACACAATTAGCACCACGCTTTGAAAATAATGTAGGGAATGTACAATTAAGTTGGACTTCATTATTCGATGGAACTTTATTCTGTGAAATAGATAGCTTACCTTGTATTGATCCTTGGGTACAAACGTTGTTTACAAACACTTATGAATTGTATGGAGTGGATGAGAATGGATGTGAAGATACCGATGAAATTGAGATTGAAATTGCAAAGTCGAGTCAAATTTTTGTTCCTACGGCCTTTACACCGAACGGAGATGGAGCGAATGATTTGCTAACAGTACATGGTGCGGAAGGCGCAAGAGTAAGATCTTTTGTTGTATTTGATCGTTGGGGAACTTTACTATATCGGGTTGGTAGTTACGATATCAATAGGTTGGATATTGGTTGGAATGGTAGTTATCGAGGAAAGGTCTCGTCGAGCGGAGTTTACACTTGGAAGGCAGAAGTACTCTTTTTAGATGGAACAGAGAAATTAGCGAGTGGACATACGACGTTGTTACGATAAACAACTTCCGACTTATAGGTTCAGATTGATCTTTTATAAATTAGGAGTTTGAATAATTTTTTTATAAAAATAAACTCTAAAGAAGAAACTGATTTTATGAAATTTAATAGATATTATTTATTGGTACTTGTGGTGTTGATGGTGTTGTTTAAGACAACTGAGAGTCAAGCACAAGATCCCCGATTTTCTCAATTCTATGCAGCACCATTACAAGTGAATCCAGCAATGACGGGTGTTTTTGAGGGACGCTGGCGAGCAAATGCCATCTATCGAGATCAGTGGGGAAGTGTCTTAGGGAGTGTGCCATTTCGAACGATCGGAGCCAGTTTTGATATGCGTTATAATGTAGCCAAGCGAGACTATTTTGCTTTTGGTTTGAGTGCGTTGCGGGATGAGGTAGGCGTCGGTCATTTTATTCAAAATAGAGCACATCTAAATTTCTCTTACCTCAAACAAATAGGTGGAAGTCGTCGCTCAGGAGTTGGTCAATATTTAGTAGCTGGAGGACAAGTTGGTGGAGGTCAGAATGCGGTAGAGTTTAATAATTTTTGGTTTAGTGAACAATTCGATTTAACCATCGGAGGATTTCCAAATACAGCATTAGACAACAGAGAGACTTCGCTCATCGGGCAGTCTCAAAATTCAGATATATTTTTAGATTTTAATGCGGGACTTTTATACTATGCAGTACTTGGAAATAATACCAGTTTTTATGCCGGTGCAGCCATTCATCATCTTAATAATCCAGAGGTTTCCTTTTTTGCCAGTAGCGCTGAAAGCTTAAACAATCGGATTGTTGCGCATATGGGAGGTGAACTTGGATTTACGGATGAGTTAAGTATTTTACCTGCCGCAATTTTTATGAAGCAAGGTGTTCTTACTTCTTGGACCACCGGTGCAAACATTCGATACAATAATCATGATTGGAATGAGGTGGCGATGCGATTAGGACTCTGGCCACATTTTTCGAGTACACCAGACAGTCGCTTTTATTTTGAGTCGCTAGCAGTTACGGCTATTCTAGAATTGAACCGCGTTAATTTTGGAGTGAGTTATGATGTAACTGTTTCTGATTTACAAGAAGCGAATAATTCCCGAGGTGGATTTGAACTGTCAATGATCTATACGCATCCAGCGGAACGTAAGGTGAAGACGGTTTGTCCGAAGTTTTAAATAAATAAAATGTAGGAAAAGGACCATGAAGAAAATTGCCATCTTCGGCCTTGGAGCGATCGGTTCTGTCCTGACAAAATATTTCTTAGTCAATAAGAATAATCATCTCTCGTATTTTAATAGAAGTCCTAAGTCGAATGTTGGTATTGTTTTTAAAAATCAATTGGTAACCTTGCCAATTGAAAAGATCAACGAGTATGAAGGGCCCTATGATTGGATAATCGTTTGTCTAAAAACCTACCATTTAGCGGAAGCAAAAAAATCAATCAAAAAAATAATTGGACCCAAAACAAAAGTTGCCGTATTTAGAAATGGTCTGAACCTTCAAGCTGATTTTAAAAGCATGATACCCGCTTCAAATATCCTAGAAACCATAATTGATTGTCCAACTCAACTAAATTCAAATGGCAATTATTTACAACTAAAATTGCCAAAAATAATCCTACCAGTATCTTCGCTAGCAAAAGAATTCCAAGAACTATTTTACAATACAAAAATTCAAATTCAATTTATAAAATTATTCAGAACGGCTCAATGGGAAAAACTAATTGAGAGTTCTTCCATCGGTGCTTTGCAAGCAATGACCAGAAAGACTTGTGTTATTTTTAAAGATCCAAAAATGGTAGAGGAATATCGGATTTTAGTCAAAGAGGGAATAGCGGTAGCGAACAGAGATGGTGTAAAAATTCCTGATGCATTCGAAGAAGAATTATTAGAAAAATTAAATACCTATCCGGATCATAAAGGAAGTTCGATGTTGGCAGATAAGCTGGCAGGAAGACCGCTAGAATTAAATGCAAAGATTGGAGTGATAGTGAAAGTTGGAACAGAAAATAAGATTTCCATTCCAAATTCAATACGGTTTCATAAACAATTGAAGGCTTTCTCTTGATCAATTTTAAAAGAAAAAACATTAAGTTATTTATTCATAAGTATCTGCCAAAATTTCATTCCAAAAGGTCTCTAGTTTATCAAAAAAATAAGACAATAAATTCATACTATTATCCAAAATCTTCGCTACCTTAGCCAGCCTAAATAACGCAAGATGCAGATAAAAAAATCAACTAAAGAATACGATGCCATTATCGTAGGTTCTGGTGCTGGAGGAGGAATGGCCGCCGATGTTTTGTCTAAGGCAGGACTCAAAGTAGCCGTGGTAGAAGCAGGACCTTTTTTCGATCCAAAGGATCCCGTAACCATGACTCAGATGAAATGGCCTTGGGAATCGCCTCGACGAGGCGCAAGCACGACCCGAGCCTTTGGAGACTACGATATGTCTTATGGAGATTGGGAAGTAGATGGAGAACCTTACACACAATCTGAAGGAACTAAGTTTATGTGGTGGCGTTCTCGAATGTTGGGTGGTCGTACGAATCATTGGGGAAGAATCTCTTTGCGATTTGGACCAGATGATTTCAAACATCGAGATATTGATGGACTAGGGGAGAACTGGCCAATCACTTACGAAGAGCTCAAACCTTATTACGATAAACTCGATAAGCAAGTTGGCGTTTTTGGTTCTAAAGAAGGATTGCGAAATGATCCAGATGGGTTTTTTCTACCTGCTCCAAAACCAAGGTTGCACGAACTCTATTATATCAAAGGCGCCAAAAAAGCAGGCGTCAGTGCCATCCCTTCGCGGTTGTCCATCTTGACTAAAAAACTAAATGACGATCGAGGTGTATGTTTCTATTGTCGACAATGTAGCCGATCTTGTCGGGTCTACGCAGATTTTTCTTCTAGTTCTGTGTTTATTATTCCAGGAGTGGATGGTGGTCGAATCGATCTTTATGTAAATAGTATGGTGCGAACCGTAACCACCAACGACGAAGGATTAGCGACCGGTGTTTCTTATATCAATAAGGAAGATCGAATGGAATACGAGCTAAAAGGAAAGACCGTTGTACTCGGAGCTTCGGCTTGTAGTAGTGCACGGATTCTACTAAATTCAAAATCCAAACAACATCCGAATGGTCTCGGTAATAGCAGTGATGTGGTTGGACGTTATTTACATGATTCAACAGGAGCAGGACGTTCCGCGTTTATTCCAGCATTGATGGATCGAAAGCTTTATAATGAAGATGGAGTAGGTGGCTTACATGTTTATTCTCCCTGGTGGTTGGATAATAAAAAATTAGATTTTCCGAGAGGTTATCATATTGAACAATGGGGTGGTTTAGGAATGCCAGCATATGGTTTTGGATTTGATGTCTCAGGAATGAATAAATACATTGGTGGTGCAGTAGGAGGATATGGCGATAAACTTCGAAAAGATGTCAAGAAGTTTTTTGGTGCGACCATCGGAATGGCAGGAAGAGGGGAGTCGATTGCGAAGCGAGAAAATCGTTGTGAGATCGATCCGACGACCGTAGATCAATTTGGAATCCCTGTTTTGAAATTTACCTATCAATGGTCTGATTATGAAATTCTACAGGCCAAACATATGCAAGATACTTTCGAAGAAATCATTGATGGAATGGGAGGAATTGCTTTTGGTGATAAACCAACGAAAGAACAAAATTATGGGTTGTTAGCACCAGGACAAATTATTCACGAGGTGGGAACCACCAGAATGGGAAATGATCCGAAGCAATTTGTTACCAATAAATATTGTCAACTCCACGATGCAAAAAATGTCTTTATCGTAGATGCTGGCCCTTTTACTTCACAAGCAGACAAAAACTGTACTTGGACAATTATGGCACTGGCGATGCGAACGTCGGAGTATATTGTTTCGGAATTGAAAAAGCAGAATATTTGATATTGTTTAATTGTTGAGGTGTTTAATCGTTTAATTGATCTATAACGATAAATAAAACTCAAAAACTCAAAACTCAAAACTCATCATGGATAGAAGAAATACTATAAAAACATTACTGGTCGGAACGTTAGGCGGTGCGGCAGTAGTTGGAGTAGGAGGTTGTAAAACGGAACCGACCGATGGATCTGCTATCGAAGCTGGAGTAAGTACAGAAGGTTTATATGGACGAACACCAGAAGAGCTATTGCGAGATGAACGTCTCAATAAAGAAGTCTATTTTAACGAAGCAGAACTAGGGACCATTGCGATTTTATGTGATATTATTTTACCAGCCACCCCGACCGCAGGATCGGCAACGGCGGCAAAGGTTCCTGAATTTATTGAGTTCATCGTAAAAGATTTGCCTTACCATCAACTTCCTATTCGAGGTGGATTGATGTGGTTAAATTCTGAGTCTAACCGTCGTTACGAAAAAGTTTTTAGTGAACTTTCTGAAGCGGAGCAAGTATCAATTGTAGATGATATTGCGTATCCTGATGAAGACGGTAAATTCCCAGAGCGAGCACCAGGTATGGCCTTTTTTAATTTGCTGCGAAATCTGACTTTGACTGGATATTATACGACCCGAATGGGATTTGATGACTTAGGATATCAAGGAAACTTTCCCAACGTTTGGGACGGCGTACCTGCCGAAGTACTCAAAGATCACGACGTAGATTATGATCCAGAATGGCTAGCAAAATGCGTCAATCAAGAAAAGCGAATGGATACTGCAAAGTGGGACGATGAAGGAAATTTATTGACTTAATCCCTAAGAAGTATTTTTTAACTCAAAACTCAAAACTCAAAACTCAAAAACGCACTATGCCCATCCGCGACCTCCTACAAGCCCAAATAGAACAAATGGGCCAAGCAATTGGAAAGATGATTTCTAAGTTCTTGGGGCTAAAAAACGATGGGAGAATAGAAGATGCGATGACGGTAACGCAGTCAGCCATGCAAGAA
>CALGJS010000452.1 GCA_937927835.1 uncultured Saprospiraceae bacterium
CAGAAAAATCTTCACGTTCTACTGATTCTAAATCGAATTCTTCCGAAACAATATCAG
Source organism: uncultured Saprospiraceae bacterium (assembly GCA_937927835.1). Classification (GTDB taxonomy): domain Bacteria; phylum Bacteroidota; class Bacteroidia; order Chitinophagales; family Saprospiraceae; genus JALZUU01. The sequence goes on from CALGJS010000452.1 coordinate 58, forward strand.
GAAGACTTTTCATTTCGTTAATTAGGTCTTCTTTTGTTTTTATCCGTAAGGAAATATCATTTAACGTACGAAGGGTAAAATTCAGATTATGGTGATATTTACTCTTCGAAATTGATTCTTCTAATTGAAAATTTTCACGAAAAACGATAACGATTCTTTGAGAAGCTTTTGCCGTTCTTTGGTTGTGGCTTTTTTTAAACAAAGCCTCCAGCAATACCATTTCATTCGCTCCTCTTCGATATTCTTCTGGTAGTTGACCAATGATTCTCAGCAACTTCAAAGCACCTTCTAAGTAACCCTTTATGACTTCTTGATATTCATATTGAGCGTCGGTATAGAATCTTACTAATAGAACATCTATCTCTTTCTTCCGAGCAGCACTCAACACAACCAATAAAGCGGTAAAGCAAGGTAATCCTTGAATCGCTAATCGATCTAGGATTTGAAGCAGATGTTCCCGATAGACAATGGTATCCCCATTGGATAAGGTTATCACCGATCCATCCTCCTCATACTGCCAGAGGTAATCCTTATAGGCCTTGTAATAATAATCTGTGTTCATATTTCTTGCTTTCGCACTGCGGCGAGATCCAGATAATTCAAATCTTGTTGATTAATAAAAAAATAATTCCCCGTTTCATCCCAAACAACTATTCTGTTTTCGGCACCGACCAATTTTCGCGTAAGCGTGCGGGTCAAAACTGGTATTTCAAAATCATATCCAGCGGGAATAAACGCCGCTTCGTTTTGCCATAATGATTGTCCCTTGATCGGTAATAACGGAGTACCTAATAAAAAAACCGTCTCGTAATTTATCAATACCCATTTAAGGTGTTGATAGCGAATCGCTGGTGCAGTTGTCATATATGCTGTCAAGTCTGGCAGTGTAGTAAGTAGCGCAGCGGTCGGTTTTTCCTGATCCGATGGAAGGAGTTCCACTTCTATTTTTTCAGATAATCCAAAATAATTAAAATTATATTTTGGCAATGTCAAAGCAGCATCCTGACTAATAGGCTTCCACGATATTTCAGGAATATCTCGTTCTGGTAACAATCGGTTGTAAGGAAAAAGTTTCCCTTGTTTTCCAATATACCTTTTCACAAAAGGGATTTGTAAAACAGCGGCTGAATTAATTTGTTCGTAATCAAAATTCTTCAACCAAATGACATCTCCTTCTCTGCCCATTTCGAGGTGTGTCCATTTACGTAGCGCTGATAATTGCTCGTAGGCGGCAGCTTGTATTTCGGTAAAGAAAATTACGTTGCCGGCAGTGCTTTCTTCCATAGGTTTTCAATTTCAGCAATTAAAAAGTTTTTGGGTTCTCCTTCTGGAATCCAGCGACTTCTTGATTGTAGGTATCGTAACTTATCTTTTAAAATATTTTGATCTGCATAAGAAAGTGTCTCTGCCTCCCATTTTTCTGTAAGAATTTTGACCTCCTTCATCAGCGCTTCCGCATCAGGCATTGTATTAAAATGTGTTTGTGGATGTGCCTGTGGGTTTTCTTCTTCTCCAACAATCTGATCAACTAGTCCTGCTAAAATTTCAATTTGCTCTTCTGTATCCCAAGTGTATTTTAACACCCAAAAATCAGAAAGTATCGCAGCATCTCGTCCACAAATTAAGGCACTGGCCGCTAGCAGGTTTTGAAATTTAACCGCTCGTCGATCAGAAACTACTAGTCCAGCATTACGCAGCTTAGCGATCAATACTAGATATTCATCACGAATAGGGCTCAAGTCAATATTGCGACAAGCTTGTTGCAATGTCTGAATATCTTCTGGTTGGATCGTTGGTTTTTTACCATGCTTTTTATTTTCTAAATCCCAACCAGCCAACAATACTTGTCCTAGTAATTCAGGATTTACATTATCACATTTTATTCGAATTAGAAAACGATCTAGCAAAGCAGCTAGTGCTTCATCTTCCGGTAAAAGATTACTTGCTCCGACGAACATCAACGCAGGCAAATCAATGGTTTGTTTTCCACGTCGAAAAATCTTTTCATTCAAGGCTAGTAAAAGAGAATTCAGAATCGCACTATTGGCATTAAAGATTTCATCTAAAAAAACCAGAGAAGCTTCCGGCATCATTCCATCCGTATTGGTGACCAGTTCTCCTTCTTTTAATTTTCGAATATCGAAAGGACCAAAAATTTCATTTGGTTCGGTAAATCGAGTCAGTAAATATTCGAAATTTTTTCCATTCTCAATACAACCAGAAAGGGTACGCACGATGGCACTTTTGGCCGTTCCTGGAGGACCTAATAAAAAAGCATTTTCCCGAGCAATCAGACAGATGCCTAACAGATCAATGATTTCATCTTTACCTACGAAGGTGTTTTTTACGAAGTTAATTACCTTGTTTAATTTTTCTATTTGTATCATAAAGTTGTTTTAAAGTCTTTCCAAAAGATATCCTCATAATCCCCCAAGCTTCCAATCACGTAAGGTCGAATATCTTCATGCCGTGCTCTTCTAAAGGCTTTCTGTGCAATGATCCGATTACAATAAAGTTGTCGTATACAATCATTAGAAACAACCACTTTAAAGTCCAAATTAGTTTCCTCAATCGAATATTTAAATGCAGAATAATGCCACTGAATAAGAAAATTTTCTAGGATAGGAATAATCTCATCATCTGTATCAATCGCTTTTAGTTTATTTAAAATATCTGGTAAGAAGCGTAGACAGATATCTACGGATAAGATATTGTCCGCTGTTGGAATATCTGGATAAGGTCGTAATAAGGTTTCTACCTCTTCGATAGCCGATTCACGATAAAGTAATAGTTGGGCAGTAAAGTAAACGATTTTGGCGCTCCAAAGTGCAGCGGTCCAATCAAATTCAGGGGCAGTAAAAGGATAATTTTGCTTTTCCCATTCGTAGGCTTCTCGTAGAAAGTCTCCGGTAACCAAAGCTTCGTCGGCAGGAATATTCAATACATTATTGTACAGAACGATCTCTCCCTGTTGGTAAAGACGTGTGATCATTTCCGTAAAAAGCGCTCGGGCCATGGTGATTGTTTAAGAGCTTGTCTAAACTTCCATTAATTGGCTGCAATTGGCAAATTTAATTCTGCACAATCATAAAAATTTGGACAAGCTCTGATTTAACTTAGCTGTTACAAAGTTAAACCATTTTCGGGGCCTTATCGTTCCGGATTAAAAGGAAAAGATAGAATTTTGATAAAAAAATAGAATAATTATTAAGCAGGAATTGCTTTATTAACTGGACAAGGAACAGCGAAAAAGAAAGTACTTCCTTTGCCCTCTTCGGACTCTACCCAAAGATCTCCTCCCATATTGGAAACGATCTTTTTACAAGTAGCCAAGCCAATCCCTGTTCCTGCATACTCTTCTCTAGTATGTAACCGTCGGAACATCTCAAATACTTTTTTCTGATTATTTTTTGAGATACCAATTCCATTATCTTTTACAGAAAATACGAACTGATTATTTCTTTTTTCACAATCTACAATTACCACAGGATTTTCTTCTCCTCGAAACTTCAGACCATTACTAACTAGATTTTGCATTAGCTGCATTAATTGAGATTTGTGTGCAATAATAGCTGGAAGATTTCTTTCGTTAACAATCAACACTCCGTTCTCATCTTCGATTTGTTTTTGTAAGTTTAAACCTACGATGGTCATAATATCCGAAACCGATACAAGGGTATCTGCCAGTTCTTGTTTTCCAGAACGAGAGTAGTCCAACAAGTCATCCAATAATTTTTTCATTCGGTCGACTGCGTCTACAATGTAGTGCATAAACTCTTTACCACTTTGATCTAATTGGTCATTATATCTTCTTTCAATTAAAGTGGTATAGGAATGAATCATCCGCAATGGTTCCTTTAAATCATGAGAAGCTACGTAAGCAAATTGTGCTAAGTCTTCGTTAGAATGTTTGAGTTGTTTGTTCTTAACTCGGATTTCTTCATTTTTGAGATTTAATAAATCATTCTTACTTTCTAACATCTCGTTAATCCGACGATGCATTTTTATTCTGCTAAAGAACCAAAAGACAGTAATGATCAAAAAGATAATCGAGACGGTAAAAAGTAATCCGTAAAGACGTTGATTTTCTTCATTAACAGTAAGGATTTTATTTTCTGCCTTTAACATCAAAATCTCATGTTCCTTTTTTTCTAACTCATAGCGTTCTCGAGTTTGGCCCATTTCTTCTAGCGTTTTTTCGCTTAGAACGGTATCTTTTAGCGCGATGAATTTTTTAGTATAGTGGTAGGCAATATCTGTATTTTTTTTATCATAAAATTTAATAAACCACTCGTACGCATTCATTTCTCGCGATTTAGAACCCAGCTCTTTTGAGGTCTCCAATGCATCTTGCAATACAGGTAGGACTTTATCATCTTTAGCACATTCTGTATATACCTTAATGAGCGCAAACTTAGACCCCAAAATTCCCCAAGGATCTTTTAATTTTTCTTTTATTTTGATGGCGGTTAGAATAGAATTTTCAGCTTCTGTACAATTGCCCATTTTAAGGTAAGAGAGACCTAAATTACTTAGCGTATAAGCAATGCCCGAATCATATTGGATTTTTTTGGCTAATTCTAATGCTTCGTTATTATAACGAAGACCTTCTTCCAAATTATTTAATTCATCATAAGTAGCTCCAAGGGCACCTAAAGAAGAATAGATCAAACGAGAATCATTTGCTTTCTCTGCAATGGTTAAAGCTTTCAGATATTGAGTAAGCGCTTGATCATATTGTTTTTGGTAGTAAAAAATAGTCCCAATTACATAATTGCTACGACAAGTACCTGGCAGATCATTTAATTCCTCAAAACCTCGAAGGGCCTTCATTTGATAGTCATACGCTTTTTCAGAATTACCTAAACGTTGATAGATCGAAGAGATTTGACTTAAAGTACGCATCACTGTGATCTTCTTTGCTCCTTTTTCTGTCAATTGAATCACTTGATCAAAGATCATGAGTGCTTCCGTATAATTCCCTATTCTTTGATTGGCTAATCCTTTATAATAAATAAATTCGGCTAGATATCCGTTTTCTTGATGCTTTTTGGCGGTGAGAATAGCTTTTTCACTATTTAGCAATAAGGCTGTAAACCTTTCTTTTACATATAAACTTTCCAAAAATTGCTCATAAGCCTCAAACAACTCTGAAGGATTATAATTTTCTTTTTCTTGCTTAAGAACAGTCAATAGGCTATCCAATCCAGATGCGGTTGCAATAGATGAAATGACAGATAAAAGGATGCTAATTAAAATAATTAGTCGGATTTTTCTCATTGCTTGGGAGTTCTCTTTTGTTTAAATCAGTGAAAGAGGTGGCTAATGTTGAGAAAAGTGGTGTTATCAGGATAAAGCAAATATTATTCCATTAAAACATAATATGTTTATTAAATTTCAGTCTATTATCTTTGATTTCGACTTCAATTGTTTTCTAAACACTATCTATTGTGTTTTCTCCTTGTTTTTTATTGTTTTTCCAAAAAACTAAACTAACTTACTGTTCTATTCTCCCTAATTGCTAAATCAAAATAAGCAGCTGCTTAAGGAACCATACAAAGGCAATTATCAACTAACGATTGAAAAGAGGGAATCGTTTTTTCTAAAATACAAGCTACTATCAAACTATGAAGAAGAAATTTGGATTTGACTTCTCCCATTTTAAAGGAGATTTATTCGGTGGCATCACTGCCGGTATTGTTGCATTACCACTAGCTCTTGCCTTCGGGCTCCAGTCTGGTTTAGGAGCAACGGCAGGATTATATGGTGCCATTTTTATTGGCTTTTTCGCTGCTTTATTTGGTGGAACAAATACCCAGATTTCAGGGCCTACTGCTCCGATGACTGCGGTTAGTATGGTAATTATTGCTGGGATTGTGGCTGCCAATGAAGGTGATATGGAACGAGCCATCCCTTCTATACTCATTGTTTTTATTCTTGCTGGTTTATTTCAAGTCTTACTTGGTGTGCTTAAAGTGGGTCAATATATCCGGTTTATCCCCTATCCTGTAGTCTCAGGATTTATGACAGGAATCGGGGTTATCATTATCATCACCCAGTTATTACCTGCCTTAGGATACTATCCAAAAGAAGATTTAGCCTTTGTTAATCAATTCAAGGCACAATCTAATGAGGTTATTCTAGAGCGAATTTTACGTGAAGAAGCTGCCGAAAACATCTTAGTTTTAGAAAACTTTGAAGAAACCGTTAAACGAGCTAGTTCCATCTCTGTAGAGGATATACAAAAAGAGTCTGCTGCCCTAGCCGCCAACGAAGCCTCGGGTGTCATTAACGCTTTGAAATTATTGCCTAGAGCTTTTAAGAATATTAATAGTATTGATCTAATACTTGCTTTGTTGACCATTTTTATCATCTATGGTTTTAAACGGATAACAAAAAAAATACCTAGTACACTGGTCGCATTGCTGGTTGTCTCCTTAGGAGCTTTCTTTTTTATTCCAGAATATCGAACTATTGGTAATATTCCCTCAGGGTTTCCATCCTTAAGGCTCGATATATTTGCAGGGTTTAGCCTTTCTCAGGTCACTCCTTATGTATTTACCGCAGCTTCTTTAGCTGCACTGGGTGCGATTGATTCGTTGCTGACTTCCATTGTGGCAGATAATATGACCAAGACCAAACACGATCCTAATCAAGAGTTAGTTGGACAAGGAATCGGTAATACGATCGCCGCTTTATTTGGTGGTATTCCAGGTGCAGGAGCAACGATCAGAACGGTGGTTAATATTGATTCTGGTGGTAAGACCAAACTTTCAGGAATGGTAGCGGGTCTATTATTGCTAGTAGTTTTGATGGTCTTAGGACCTCTTGCTTCCAAGATTCCAGCGGCGGTACTTGCAGGGATATTGATCACTGTTGGAATCGGTGTAATGGATTATAAAGGTCTTAAGCATATGCCGCATTCTCCACGAAGTGAAGTAGTCGTGATGTTGATCGTACTATTCTTGACGGTATTTGTTGGGCTTATTGAAGCCGTGGGAGTAGGATTGATCTTAGCTTCGTTATTGTTTATGAAAAAGATTTCTGATGTGGTTGATCACCGTACCAATACTGCTCCACTTAAAGAATTCTCACGTGAAATTCCTTGGACAGATGAGGGAGATATAATCGATCGATTGGGTGACCAAATTTATATCAAACACTTAGATGGTCCATTATTCTTTGGATTCGCTTCCCGCTTTCAAGATATGATCAAAGCCCTCCCAAACATTCGAGTAGTTATCATTCGAATGGACAAGGTTCCTTATGTAGATCAGTCTGGACTTTATGCGATGGAGGACGCCATATTTGATTTACAAGCTCAAGATATTCAAGTAATTTTTACTGGTTTACATGGTCAGCCGAAAGATATGCTGGAAGCGTTTACGCTTATTCCAAGATTGATAGAGTATCGTTATTGTTTTGAGTCTTTTGAGAAATGTATAGATTTCTTAGAGAGCTTTTTGAAAGGAGATCCTTATGTAGATGTGCGGGAGATTAATGAATAGTGTTTTAATGAATAATGGCTCTTCTACCGCGGGGCTTTAATTAAGGAGGTGGAATGAATAGTCGAAGATGAAGAAATGAATATTCAATATTGGAAATCCAATATTGAATATTTTTTTTAGGTAAGCTTATCTTCTTGCTTAGTCTTTAGGTCTTTGCTTGCTTTATCGGTTTTGTTGGCTTTTGTTTCTCGGATGCTTTTGATTTTACCGATGGATTTGTCAATCAAATAAGAATTACGATCCGGAGCATTTCTTACTACTAGCTCTGCTAAAAAGCCAGCTAGGAATAATTGAGTTCCAATGATCATGGTCGTCAAAGCCACATAAAACCAAGAAATTAAAGCGATATTCTTTGCAGGTAGTCCTTGGCCCAATAGGTATACTTTATTAATACCTAAGAAGAAAAACATTACCAGACCAATCATAAACATAAAGGTACCAATGACCCCCATAAAGTGCATGGGACGTTTACCAAATTTCCCAACAAAAAGGATTGAGATTAAATCTAAAGGGCCGTTAATAAACCGCCAGATTCCAAATTTAGTAACGCCGTATTTTCGAGCTTGGTGTTGAACCACTTGCTCTCCAATCTTAGTAAATCCAGACCATTTAGCAATTACTGGAATGTAACGGTGCATCTCACCATAAACCTCAATACTTTTAATCACTTGACTCCGGTAAGCTTTTAGCCCACAATTGAAATCATTCAATTGGATACCACTGATCCAGCGAGTAGCCGCATTATAAAATTTAGTAGGAATGGTCTTCGTGATTGGATCGTACCGTTTCTTTTTCCAACCAGAAACTAAATCATATCCATCTTCGGTAATCTTTTTATATAAGGCTGGAATTTCTTCTGGACTATCTTGTAGATCTGCATCCATCGTAATGACTACCTCTCCCCTAGCCGCTTCAAATCCGGTGTTAAGACCGGCGGATTTACCATAGTTTCGGCGAAATTTGATGCCACGAACATTTGGGTTTAATTCCACTAATTTTTCAATCACTGACCAAGATTGGTCCCGACTTCCATCGTCAATAAAAACGATTTCATAAGAATATCCATTGGCTTCCATCACCTTGCGGATCCACGCTTCGAGTTCAGCGAGTGATTCGTCTTCATTATACAGCGGAATAACAACGGAAATATTCATTTGATGAAAATCCTTTTAGGTGATGAAGTTAGAGTAAATTTTATACTACTGGTCATTTTTTCCATTTCTCGCCTCGCAGCCTCCTAAAGGAGTAGCTTCAAACCCGCAAATGTCCAGTAGTATGAATACCCTAATTATTACGAAATTACTGGGGTATAAGTTACGTCTATTTGTTTCTAGTAGCCCCTGCTATCATTAACGATAGGATAAACCCGAAAATTGCACTACTAATATAGGCAGAGATTGCTTGTATTAAGGTAAATTCCGCAGGTGTTTCCTCTATTTTTGCAATAGCATCTTCTAGATCTAGTGATTCGATAACACCAGAGGCTCTAGCTGACTCCAGGCCCACTTGTTGTTGTAAATCAGGTAAGCTAGGATCTACAAAATTGAATAGAATATAGACAAAATCGTAGAAAAATAAGTTGGCTATTAGATAAGTAACGAATGCGACTGGTAAGACTTCCCGGAAGGTCATAAATTCTCGTTTTTTCCGCTCCTCCCGAGCAGCAAAAAACATCCCCACAATAAATAATAAGGTAGTGCTCCAAAATACACTTGGCCCTAGCATGACTTTTACATCATAAAAGTAAAAAACTAGCATATAGATAATCACAGATATTCCTGCTAAAACACCGTACCGAATACTTAAATTATATTTTCCTTCTTTCATCTTATTATTTTATAGAAGTTGTTAGCAAAATAAACATAAAAACAGACCTGACACAATTAAAGTTGTGTCAGGTCCTGTCAGAAACGTATCTATCACATCAAGGTGTCTTAAGCCCTTGGTGGATCTTTTTTCATAATTAGGCCAATGATACCAGATACTATAAGACCGAATACAGTCCCCATCATCAGTCCATTCTTGAGCATGGTCATAGGCTCAAAGTTTTCTTGCATATTCAATAAGAATTCATCCATCTGCTCTTCTGGAATAATAGAACCCATGCTTTCTTCCATTTGCGCCATCATCGTATCCAGAAAACCTGGATCAATAAAATTCATATAAACATAATTAAAAACATTAGAGAGCAACATTGAAATTGCCGTCACGACCATTCCAATCAATATAACTCTACCAATGGTGATATATCCACCTAATTCTTTATCCCGGTGATGCTTAACGGGGATCACGATCATTGCAATCCCAATGGCAAAGACTACTAAGCCAGAGAGCGTAGAAGCCATGAGTCCAAAGGCACCTGCTGTTAGTCCGGACATGTTCGAAATCAAGGTATAAATACAGGCAATTAAGGCTGAAATCAATCCATAACGGATCGCAATTGGCCAAGGAGAAACAGTGGAAGGGTCGACCAGGAGTCGGTCATCATCTAAAGTTGTCATAATTGTATTGTTTTGATTAAAAATGTAATAAAGTTCTACCTTAAATGTAGCTAGCATTTCTGGGTTAACCCAAAAAAATCGACCAAATTTGGTATTTTCCAGATAGGTGAGGCGAAAAGTGGCGCTTTTGTTAGGTTTTATGGATGTTGTCTAATAATAGTTCGGTAACTTTTGATAAATCAATATTTTCATTAATTGGTGAGCATTTTTTGCCTGTTAGCTGGTTTGCCTGTTGGCTAGTTAGCTTCTCTTTA
>CALGJS010000453.1 GCA_937927835.1 uncultured Saprospiraceae bacterium
AACCTTGTTCTCCCCAAGACAACCCACCTAAGATTTTCTTAGGTATCTTTGCGGCAATGTACTTCATAAGAAAAATATACCTTGGATGTTTATTGGGCTGTTTACTATTGTCAGTAACCTTAAACGGGCAAACTGTCAAAATCGTAGACCAGATAGAATTTTCCGGAATCAAAAAACTGAATCTAGGTTTTTTAGAACAAATCTTGATGACCCAAGTTGGAGATACGCTAGATCTAAAAATTCTCGCAGAAGACGAAGCACAACTCCGTCGACTTTCTGCTGTTTCGATTACAAAAAGACAAATCATTCCTACCCCAAAAGATGCGAGTCGAGTCAAGATTATTTTTGAAATCACCGAACGACGAACTTGGCTTCCTTTAATTGGGATCGGTGGAATCAAAGATAATTTCTGGTTTTTATTGGGTCTTTCTGAATTTAATTTAGCAGGAAAAAATCAAACCTTATCTACTCAATTTTTACTTAATGATGGATTGCCTAATTTTCAGGTCTATTATCAAAATCGTCGTATTCGAGGTAGTAAATGGGGCTTTAGTGCAGAGATCAAAAGAGCGGCTTCAGAGGAACCTTTATTTTTTACAGAAGCAACGGTAAATTATAGGTATGCTAATTTCGGAGTGGGTATTAATGGGATTTATAGTTTTAGTCCGAGTCGGCATTTATCAGCAGGCTTTCAGTTTTTTGAAGAAGACTATTTGAAACTTGGACCTGGGGTTTTATCTGATTTGCCGGGACCGGATCGACTTCGACCGCTGAAGTGGTTAACGAATGCTCGCTATCAAGGAAACAAAATCAATTACGACTATTTTTATTTATCGGGTCATCAGACGAATGTGAGTTTACAATGGGTAATTACCTTTGGCGAATCTCAACATTTTACGAGTTTAATTTTGGAAGGAAGTAAATATTGGCGTCCATTTAAAACAGGGAATGTGGCTGCTCGTTTACGTTTTGGTTTGTCCAATAATGATCCATCGCCTTTTGTTCCATTTGTGTTGGATAGTCAATTTAATTTACGAGGAGTTGGCAATCGAGTAGATCGAGGAACGGCACAGGTAGTTTTGAATTTAGAATATCGACAAACTATTTTTGCCATCGGTGCTTGGGCTAGTCAAGTAGTTTTATTTTCTGATCTAGGAAGCTGGCGAGATCCAGGTGGTGCACTCAGCGACTTAGCGGATAAGGATCAATTCCGCCAATTTGTAGGAACGGGTATTCGGATTATAAATAATAAATTTTTCTTGGCTACGCTGCGATTGGACTTTGGCGTAGATTTGTTTGATGGTCAACAAAGAGGTTTTGTGTTGGGAATGGGGCAGTATTTTTAATTGTTTTTTTTTTGCTACAAAGACACAAAGGTTTTTATGCGCTATTTTTTGAAAGGTGATTTAGTGTTTTTTACCATATAGGCACATAGGCCACATGGAAAAATCGCGTTAAAAATCGCGCTAGAAGTGCTATGTGTTTCTATGTGCTTTTGTGTTTAATAAAAATATTGAAAGGATATTTAATCCAAATTCTAAAAATCAAACTTATACGAAATAACCGGCAAAATCGACAACCCTTTTTCAACCACAATCTCCTGTGCAATCGGATCATAAAAAATATTTCTTTCTCTTAAGGTCAAGGTTGCATTCTGAATATCAAATTTAAAAGTATGGGTTATTTTATTTCTATTCAATTGTAATTTTACGCCCGTGTCCACGCGTCGAACCGGAGCCAATCTTTCTGAAAATGGATTGTCAATATCGTAAACTGCTCGTCCGGCAACAATACTAGCGTTGAGATTAATGGGTGTGTAAGGTTGTCCACCTTGGATGACTAACCGAAGATTAATACCCAGCATATTTCGTTCTTTATAACCAAATTTAAATTCTTTGCCCGTCGCTAAATTAAAGTTTAAGGCTTGATCAAAACGCGTAGGCAATTGTGTAATTCGATCATTAGAAAATCTAGAATGAAATAAGGATAAAGTGCTCAATAGATAATAGCTGCGAGCAAAACGTTTTTCAAAAGTCCATTCCAAACCATAGTTTCTAGCCGTTCCAAGATTGATCCATTGTTGTGGTCCAATAAGATTCCAAACGCTAGATGAGTTGACTTGAGTGAGTACACTAATATTCGATTCGGCTACTGGAACATTGTACAAATATTGGTAATAAGCCTCTGTTTTAAAATAAGTGTTTTTACCTATTTTAAAGTTCCAACCCAATCCAGTATGAAGCGATTTTATAACATCTAACTTTTGATTTCCTTCTACTTTATTTCCTTCTGAGTCGGTTCCTTTGACAAAATAATAAGCTTCGTGTAAAAGCTTGCTATGCCTAGAAACATTAGCGGTAAAACTGTGACGCGGATGTGGTTTCCATCGCAAAGCCAATCGTGGTTCAAATGAATTACTTTGATTAATACCAAAATAAACACCGTGTAATCCAACGTTAAGTGTAAGGTTGTTTTTCCAACGATGCTTCCATTGCGCCTGCATTTGTAGAATGTCCATATAACCTCTTGCTTCCAGTTTGCCACGGGATGGACCTTGTGTTCCATCAGGTGATTCTAAATATTGATACCCAAAAAAACGATGATTATAGGTTAGTCCAAATCGGACGGTAGAACGAGCACTAATTTTTTTTGTGTAAACACTATTAATAATAAATCTATTGTTATTAATCGTTTCGAGATAGTCAGAATTGTATTGAACGGAAGGTGTTTCTGTATTATTTACATTATAATAAAATTGATCATCAGAATAATCTGAATGACTAAAGGCGGCAGAAGATTTTAGAAAACTAGAATTAGATAAAGTCATCTGGTGAGTCATTCCAATAATTCCCAATCGGCCATTTTCTCTCCAACCAAATTCTATTCTATTGGTATCAATCAAACCTGTTAGGTCGGGTATTTTTACACTTTTATTGGCACCACCTAATCCGAAAAAACCGATACTATTTCCAGGCTTTGTAGGAATATGAATTTTAAAAGAAACATCTTGAAAAATTGGTGGTTGGATATCTTTTCCAGCTGGGTAGACACCAAATTTTTCTAATAAAGCCAACGTACTAAATCGGTAGTTGATTAAATAAGATGCGCCAGGACTGAGCTTTTTTACCGGACCTTCGGCGGAAGCTTCTAAACCCAATGAACCGACACTTAAAGAATATTCTCGCGTTTGGCTATTTCCTTTTCTAAGTTTTAAATCAAAAATACCACCAAGGGCATTTCCAAAATCAGCAGGAAAAGCGCCCGTATAAAAATCTGAACGAGCAAGCATATTACTACTTAACATACTGATTGCACCACCACCACTGCCTAAAGTCGCATAGTGATTCGGATTGGGAATATCGACGCCTTCCAGTCGCCAAAGATTGGCAGTTGGAGAGTTACCTCGAACACTGATGGTATTATCGGTTGGATCATTGGTGCCACTGCTCACACCGGCGAAGTTGGTCACCATTCGAGCTGGATCTTTAAAGCTTGCGGCATAACGACTGGTTTCTTCTACCGAAAAAGATCGAGCACTGGTAATGGCCATTTCATTGATTGGTTTGGCGTGTTCTGGTTTAGCACGGATCACTACTTCGTTGAGTTTAGTCGTTCGTTCCACTAGGTTGACTTCTAGCACGGTTTCTTTTCCAGCAATGAGCAATAGGTCTCTAACTTGCGTAGCTTGATAGCCTAAATAACTGACTTGTATTTCGTGTCGTCCAACAGGAATTTCTCCAATAAAAAACTGCCCTTTTGGATCCGTAATGACTCCTCGTAAATTATCATTTTCTTCCACCCAAACACTCGCTCCGACTAACGGTTGACCAGAATCCTGATCTCGGACCGTTCCTCGAATACTCTGTGTAATGATTCCTTGTTTTTCAATTTTTTTAATAGGTGTTTTTAAGGTCGTACTCAATTTTTTTATTGGACGATTTTCTCGACGTAGGATGACCTGTTCTCCAATTACTTTGTACGTAATCTGAGCATCTTTAAAAACAAGATCTAAAACGGAGGACAATGGTTGATCAGAAAGGGAGCAGGTAACTGGATTTTTTAACGAAAGCTTATCCCTACTATAGGCAAAGGAAATTCCGTAATCCTTTTTTAATAACTTTAAAACCTGCCGAACAGGGAGCTCTTTTACTTCTAGATCTACAGGCGTCTGAAGCAACTCTTGTCCAAACAGAGGTTGCAGACCGACGAAGCCGAGAAAGAGTAGGAAAAAGAATATTGTTCGCAAAGCTTTAGTTTTATGGAGTCACTCTATAAACTTATAAAGTACCAACCTTAAAAATAAGAGACTTTTACGAGAATTTACGGACTAAGGATCAATTAATTTGACGGAGGACAACCTTCTATCGTTAAAACAATAGTATTTGCTTTTTGAGTGAAGGAACCATTGAATACCGCAGCCAATGCTTCTATGCTTTCATGGAGTGCAGCTCTCTTGAAAGTACCTGAATAGGTACAATTAATTGAAGTAGGCTCATCCAGCTTAATAGAAACGCCATAGAAGGTTTCTAATGCAGGCAATATTTTGGAAAGCGATTTATCTTGATAAACGATAGTTTCTTTCTGCCAATTGATGGTTTCTAGCGTAATATCTGACTCTTTGTTGAGTGATTTATTATCTGATTGATAAATTCCTCGTTGAGTAGGTGTTAAAATTAAAGACTCATTTTGGCCAGCCCGATCTTCAAATGAGACCTTTCCGGTAAAAACGGTGACAATCGTTTTCGAAGCTTCATTCTTTATATTAAAACTGGTCCCAAGGACCGTGGTAGCCGTATTTTTGGTTAGAATAGTAAAAGGCTTTTGCGGATCTTTAGTTACCTCAAAAAAAGCTTCTCCATCTAATTGAATCTGTCTTTCTCCAAAATTTGGATCATAA
>CALGJS010000454.1 GCA_937927835.1 uncultured Saprospiraceae bacterium
GGTCTGAAATTTTTTCTTTCATCTAGCAGCGCAATAAATTTGGAAACACCATCAATCATCGATGAAAGTTTTGCTTCATCTAGTCGCTCCTGTTTTATAAATTGAGCCAAGTCATTTTTAATAATGGCCGTTCTACTTAAATTTACTTTTGCAGCAAAAGACTCTGGCATTAATGACAAAGCATGATCAAATTCGTCGCTTCTTTCGATTAATTGATTTTTAATCGTGGTATAAGATTTATCATATTTTGTAACCAACGGATTTTCAGAACAACTAATAAAAAAGAGTACTAGCATCGATAATTTAAAAACTAATTTCATGTTTAAGTTTATTTTTTATTTTAATAAAATTTTGACCTCTTTTTTGCTAGTAGGCCTGTTAGCTGGTTGGCTTCCCTCAAACGTAAAAATACGTAAGAAGAGCGCCAGCAGGCCAACTAGCGAACCAGCTAATACCCTAAATTTATCACGCACTCAAAAAATTTGATTTCTTTATTCACTATAAACTAAAGAAACGTCTTAATCATTTTTCTTAAAATATCCTTCATTAGAAACAGCGGCGTCACTCACTTCTATACTTCCTGATTTAAACCAAACTTCCGCATAGTTTCCATCGGCATATTGTTTTTGAAGATCTCCACCATGAGTTTCTGCACCAGAACACCAATTTTTATTTACTTCAGGAGACTTCCCATTGGTTTGGTTATAACATCCTAATTTAAAAAATAGGCCTTCCTCCGCATATGCATTTTTCCGCTCGACGCCGTCTTGTCCGATCGGGAAAAATAAAGCTTTGACTTGAGCCGGAATATCTGATTTAGTGGTATATTCTGATTCAATTAGGTTTTTGGTAAATGTTTTTGTTTCATGATTTGGACTGGTAAAGGTCAAATACATGCTACCCTCTTTGACTTTAATTTCATAACTGAATTCTTCTTCAAGTTCGATACCATCTTCAGGCTCAGCAGGATACGTATTTTCTTCCGTTCCAACCACCGAAAAATCATGGCCCCAAACTGGTGTGGAAAAATCCCATCGACCGCTATTGTCCTCACCTTCTGTATTGATTTCATAATGCCAAAAAACCGACCCTTTGGTTTGCCCTGGAAACTTCTTGTAAAATATTTTTAAAGGTTCATTTTCATGTCCATCCGCACTGTGGATCTGACCGACCACCACTGAATAAGAAGCTGCTACTCTCGCATCCCCTGTATTGGAAACGCTCATCACTTTAAGCGTTGCCTCCAATTTAGCATCCGTCATCGCAGACCATTTTTTGGCTTGTGCTAATTCGGTTCTGGTATTATTAGAGGTTCCGTGGGTATCTCCTTTGTTTGGAGTTTTATAAACCACCCAATTTATTTTTCCATCATTAATGGTATAAAAATAATCTTTGTTTTCGAAATTATTAGCAAATCCAGCATTAGAGCCATCCCCCAAAACCAGTTTCCAATGGTCAAAAAAGGGAGTCACTTGGCTTGGATAAACCACTTTTTCAGTTACCTCTTTTTTTTCTTCTTTGGTAGTGTTCGTACAACTTTGAAAACTAAGTAATAGTCCAAAGGCTAAAAAACAGAATAGGATATTTTTATTATTCATTCTTATGATTTTTTAGAGTAGGAAGCTTAGTTCTCTACTTTGCGATTGATTGACTTTTATCATTATTTCAGTATGTTCAAATTGAAATTGAAAATACGAAATTCCATGCGCTTTAATTCGACCAATGATGTATTTGTCTAACTTTATAGTCGTTGTATTAAAAAGTTGGGACTTATCTGTCTGCCCACTATTGGTTTGATTTTCGGTTACCGTAACAGTTTTTGAGCTTGCCGGCCTATTGACATGTTTATGTGTTCCATCAGGTTGCACTTGAACATCTACTCCACCCGGATCATTGATCGTTCGAGTCGAAGTGGTTGGTGTGGTATAATTGTAGGTTTTGGATTCTACATATTCTCTGATAGTAGATTCCCCAGTAGGAATTTTTATTTGCTCTTTATTTTTTAATTCAATAAACAAAAGTTCCTTTAGGCCTCCTTCATTAAATCCACTAGTCATCATTATGTGAACATTGGCCAAAGAATCTTTATGTTCAACGAAATATTCAAATTCCACTTTTCGGTCGATTGGTGAAAAGGCACTTTTAGAATTAGCATTTGAATTTGCTTTATAATAATGATATATTCTATTCAAATCAGTCACTGATTCAGCTTCTTCAAAACCAGTATCTCCCGGATCATAAATAGATTGCTGAAAAAAATTGGTACAACCAACTGTGGATGATAAAATTAGAATTGAAAATAGAATTTGTTTCATGTTCTATTATTTTTGATTCAATAAAAAAAACTGCCACTAAGGCACAAAGACACAAAGTGATTTTGCAGGCCTTTTGTTCTTTATTCAAATATTTAGACTAAAGGGATATCGGCATTCCTCTTCAATTGATTAAACAAATATTCATAAAAAATTTCTTTATTCACCGCTTTAGCAATTTTTAACTTAAAACCTTCGTCACTTAAAATAGTTTGTCCAGCATTCGGTGGTTTATTATGAACGATCGCTCGGACTTCTTCTGTTTCAAAATGTTCAGAAAGTGTCAGATAAGAAGTTGCCAAAGTATCCCACATAAAATAGACATAATGATAGCTTGGAATGGTATCAATCGTCATTGCCCATAATTGTCCTGCTAAATTTGACAGGTTGTAATCTGATTGTTTGGCTAAGGTAGAAAGAAATTCTTTATTAACAGGAACATTATTCGTTACATCTAAAGGAATGCAAACTAGCGGTAATTCCATTTCAAATAATTCTTTAGAACTTTGAGGGTCCCAAAATACATTCCACTCCGCAGTTCCATCGTGCTGATAGGTTTGTACATTACCTTGAGTTCTAAAGGCACCCCCCATCCAAATAACTTCTTTAATCTTTTCTCTAATACTTGGCGCTTTTTTCATTGCGCTGACAAGGTTTGAGCAAGGTCCGGTGATTAGAATAGTAACGGGATCTTCTTGAGCAGAGATGCGATCTATTAATAAATCTGTCGCATTAGGTAAAGCATAAACGTCCAGATCATATGGTAAGTTTATCAGCATTGGAAGTGCATTGATAATTTCAGGTCGCGCTCTCCAGGCATTTGGGAAGGCATTGGTGCCGTTATGTTCACTGATTCCAATGGGAATATCCGTTTGATTAAATAATTGCAAAATCTTATAGGCGCTTTCAACAGCTGGTTCTAAAAAAGAATCCGCTGGTGTAACGTTGATTCCTATTAACTCGATGTCCTCCATCGTCAATACTAGCAACTGAGATAAGATATCATCAATGGCTCCGTCGTGTTCTAGGAAGACTCGTTTTCTATTTTTCATTGGTGGTGTTTTGATTTTTAAATAATTCTTCATAGTGTTTTTTTGTAATCATCGTAGTACCACTTTAGTTTTCGTCCCATTAACGTTCTCTTCTTATTGATTACTTCTGCTTCATTCTCTATTAGAATTGAAAAGGTGATTTATTGTTTTTTTACCATAAAGGCACATAGGTCACATAGTTCTTCTAGCGCGATTTTTAATGCACTAGACTTCTATTTTACTATTTCTATCGCTTTTTTGTTTATCCAAAAATCTAGCAAGGTTTCATTTGTACTTAATTCAGTAATATAGAATTTATTAAAAGCATTAAACACTTCTGATTCTTCGACTTTTTCAATTTGGACGCCTACGGCATTTATATAATTGGAATGGATTAAGAATTCTTCAGAGATCTCTATTCCTGAGTCTTGAATAGACATTTCATCTCTAACAACGTATTCATTAGAATCATAATTCTCTTGTGGGACTCGAATGTTTAAAAGTTGTACAGATTCAAATAAAGCTTGATTGGGCAGATTATCTTCGATTGCTTTTTTTACAAATTCATTTACAATAATATCTTGATCAATTGTAAAAATGTCTTCATCGGTATCAACTAAGTACGCTTTAGGAACAAATTTACTATAAGTTATTCCTTTTGACTTTAACTCTTTTATGGATTCATCAATGGATTCGTAGTTTTTTATTTCTCCTTTTTTCAGTTGAGAAGATTCGTAGTCGCCTAGCCATTTTTTCTTTGTTAATTTTTGAAATGCTAATTCAGAAAAATCAGCTTGTTTTAATAAAGAGTCGTGTTCTACCTGCAGGATAAAGAATCTTAGATCTGTTTTTATTTTTTTAGGAGTAATTTTTACTGGAATAAATTTATGATTCGAAATTTTAA
Source organism: uncultured Saprospiraceae bacterium (assembly GCA_937927835.1). Classification (GTDB taxonomy): domain Bacteria; phylum Bacteroidota; class Bacteroidia; order Chitinophagales; family Saprospiraceae; genus JALZUU01. Next base: position 4,248 of record CALGJS010000454.1, read on the forward strand.
ATTTTTCCAAAATTGTCTTAACATTTTCGCTTACCAGTAACCCCGCATAATAGGTCATATCATTGAATCGTGGCACTTCATATAATCTCGGAGGCCCTTCTTGCAATGAACCATTAATCAAATGTAATTCTTCCTTTATCTCAAACAGTCCACGACTTTCTCGATATTGGTTAAAAACATTTTTTCCATCAATTTTAAATCCTGGCGTTAAACCACGTAGATCATTTTGGATTGGCTTAAGTCTAAAATAACGTTGTGAATAATCAAACTTGGATTCAAAAATTGCTTCAAGGCTTGTTTGATTAATATTTGGTAAGATAAATTCGGTGTATAAATTTTCAAAAGAATTTTTCATCAAACGTTCTTCTGACAAAATGGTCTTTTCTAAATCCTTCAGTTGAGCTTTGGTCAAAGCAGAAGGCGGAGGTGTTTTAGGTTTTGTATCTGGCAATAAATCCTTTCCATATAACTGTTTTAATTCATTAGTTAAATGGATATTGGTTTCAATGATAAATATTTTCTTTTTATGTTCCGCTATAAACTCAGCGGTGATCGGCAAATTCGTATTGCGTCCTAAATAATACCAATCCAATCTTTTTTTAAATCGCTTGATTAAGGGAGTATGCCAAATGATACTTTCATTCCATGCCAACTCATGCCATAAAAACCGATCTTCGTAAGTTTCCATGAGTTCTTCGGTCCAATCAAGGTTGCGGTTTTTACTAAGGGTTTTCCAATCTAATTCGTATGCGTATCTTTTCAAAAAATTCTTATCTAAAGGATGAAATTTGCAGATGTGCAATAAAAATATATCCCAGTGGTTGTTTATGAATTTATTGAAAGTCATTTTTTTTTCGGTTGAAAAATATGGGGTGGAATTAGAATGTGAATGTGAATGTGAATGTGAATTAGAATGTGAATTTTAGAAAAAATCTACATAGGATAGGAACATAACAAGAAGAAAAAGAATCCAAAGGGTTATATCGATTTTCTTGAAGGTTTCAGGGGCTCTCTTTCGGTCGTCTTTATAACCTAGGACAAAGATACTATAGACAATGCCGAAAATAATTAATTTAGCTATCCAATCCATACAACCGTTTTTGATAATTAATGATTCTTTTACCGCGATAATTCTTTAATACGAGAGAATAACGATTCATACAATAAACTTGTTGGCGAATCACTATTTTTTTAGCTTTGATTCACAATACTTTCAAAAACAGAAAATTATATTTCATTTATTATTTTTTTAAATTTTCTCATAAATCCAGCTAGGCAAAATTTTCATTAACCAAGCGATCAATCGCCATCTTTTGGTAATATAGATTTTTCTTTTTCCTTTGTTTATTCCAGCATAGATTTGACGGACGGCTTTATCTACCGGTGCCACCCAAAACATTCCTTCTCCTTTGGCCATAGCGGTGTCTACAAAACCAGGCTGCACATCGGTAACTTTAATTTTAAGATTGCGTTTTTTAGACATCCCTCTTAATGCCTCCAAGTAATTGGATTGAAAAGCTTTGGCAGCGCTGTAAGAAGGACAATGTCGATTCCCTCTGATGGCAGCGATAGAAGAAATTCCTACCAGGTGACCATATCCTTGTTCTTTAAATTTTGAAAAGATAAATTCATAAACTTTAGCAATTCCGTTGATATTAACTTCGATCACTTTTTTTTCAATGGCCCAATCTAGTTTGTGATTTATATCTGCTTGACCAGAAGAGACGATGACCAAGTCCACCGTTTTTAGTTCATTAAATAGACGGTTCATTTTTTCATCAGAACTTTCCAATTCTGTAATATCATGTTCTAAAGTAAAAATTTGATTAGGTGAGTTGGATTTAATTTCGTGGAGTAGTTCTTTTCTACGTCCGGTAATTCCAACAATCCAATTTCTTTTTACCAATTCTTCTGCTAGTCCTCTTCCGATGCCAGAAGTTCCTCCAATGATAATAGCTTTTTTCATTTATTTTTTAGAGTTAAGATAGCTCCCCAGCATCTTTTAAGAATTTGAAGATTTTTTTATCAACAGCGGAAATAAGGTCTAAGTCTTTATAGTTCAACCATCGTATCTCATCGATTTCGCTAGACGGTTTTAAGACTCCTTCATATTCTGCTTGATAGCAAGTCATTTTTACGATCACCCCTTCTTTTGCTCCATCAGATTGAGCTCGAAAGGTTCCAAGATATTTGATGGACTCTTTGATTATTTTTACATCCAACTCTTCGGATATTTCTCGAATGAGGGTTTGTTCATCTGATTCCCCTTTTTCTCTTTTTCCACCTGGAATATAGAATTTGGTTTTACCTTTTGATCTGGTACTTAGAATTTGTCCGTTCTTGGTTTGGATGAATGCTATTTTATCTACTTCCTTCATTGGCTTAGTCTTGTTCTATTAAAAAAAACTATCGAAGACACATCAAAATAAAAACTTCCACCACTAGTAAATTCAAATTCCCATTTTCAATGCTTCCGCTTCACTAATTGGACCTTCCAAGATTTCCTCTTGACAATCGAATTCAAATTCTTATCAGGCTAAATTCTACCACCACAAAATAGTCTTCTATTTCCTTTTCTAAGTAATTTTGGAGATCTTTTTTTTCAGATTGGTCAAAAAAGGTCGGAATATTTAGGCTTATCAGGCTAAGGATGGCTGGTTTTCTTTTCTAAGAAAAGAAAATTTAATCCATCTTTTATTTATTGGATTTGTTTTTTTATTCGGTCTCGCACTATTCCATTCAAACCTAAGATCCAAATTAATATTACCAAAAAACTAAACTTTTGAATCAATGGCAACCATTCAATAAAATAACCTGAATAATAAATTAAGTTATTGATCGCTAAAATAACTAAACAAAAGGTGCCTGTTATTTTATAAAATTCCAGGTCACTCCGATAGATCGTTAGTATAATTCCAATGACCACAAGGATTCCGAAAAAACTCGAAATAATAGTCATCAGATCATGGAACTTTGTAAAAATTAAAGCCCCAAAAAACATAGAAAACGTCCCAGTAAATTTGATCGTTTTTTCCCAAAAATTATTATTGGTAACGTACTCCGCAAATTGATAAAAGAAGACGACTAAACTTCCACATAGGATAATCATAGCTGAAATAGCAAAAGGTCTTGCAGGATTGGTCATGCCATTGGTCGCTTTCTCGTTCATCAGATTACACCAATAATTATGAATCCAATCAAATCCTTTGGAAGTCGAATCTGCTTGTGAGCCACCTGGATATAAGTTTGAAGAGTAAACATAAAAGATAGCAAAACATAGAATTCCGAAGATGGGAATACGATTTAGGAGAAGTTGATTTTTTTGTTCCTTTGATCTCAAGGCGTAATAGTTTCTAAATATCTATTCTTTTTCTAAGTTTCGGAAAAGTAGGGTTTGTGGATAAACTGGATTGTAATAAACAATGAGGATTTAGAAGGAGATCAAATATTTTATTTTGATGAATGTAAGCATTAAATTGACCTAAAATCTACTTTCTATAAACTCCACATTTGAGTTCCAGAAATGGTTCCTAGGTCTTAAACCAAGTTACTACTTTAAGATTTGAATTTTCTCGGTCCTATAATTTGGTCCTACTTTCAATTGTAATATATAATTCCCTTCAGTCAGGCTGCTCAAATTTAAATATTTGTGGCAAATTGGATGATTAATTTTTTCCTCGTAGAGTAGCTGACCTTGTAGATTAAATACCTGAATCAGCATATCATTTACGGACTCTTCAAAATCAATCTTAAATATCCCAGGATTTGGATTTGGATAAATTTGTAAATCTACCAATTCGGGATACAGCACGGGTATTGCCGTAATGGTTTCATAAGAATAAAAACGTAGCCTTAAGGAATCCCGGCTTTCAGTAAATGTCGACCACCATTCCTTGACCGTAAATAAGGGATTTCCTTCTGGACTACTTAAATTCGTAATCCAGTTTTTATCATTCCATTGATCTTCCCACCATGTCTGATAGTGAGTTGTGGCCACCACGGGGTCAAAACCATTATATTCCGTAAATCGTCTTGATCTATCGACCCAGGCAGATTGATTTGTATCCCATTTTTGTAATAGATAAAAAGTAGTTGCATGTGCTGCGTTTCGTTCATACGTACCTTTAAATAAATTTTCCCATCCTGATTCGGTCCAAATTTCTCTAAGGCTTTGAATTAGGCTATCACCAGAATCATAAACCTCGGAATCTCTAGTTAGGTAAGACCATTCGAGCTCTACATTCCACTCCTCCTCGGTTGTTACTTTTTTATTATCGGTAGGATAATCAACAGTTCTACGCAGATTATTTATCCAACCTCCGTCGATCCAATTTTGTCCTAACCACCTCCTCAAACCTTCCGAATCATATTCATAAGTAGATTGCCAACGATTCACCCATTCATTTTCATCCATAGATTGATAAGTATAAAGCGTCAAATTACCATCAATATCATATTCTGAATGGAATCGACCGTAAGTTTCCCATATTAAGAAATTCGTAAGACGCGAATGGGTCATCCTGACAGGTTGTCCTAATGCGTTATATTCAATAGAAGTTTCACCGGATATATACCAGCCAGATCCCTCATTGCTTCTAAATAAACACTTAACTAGATTTTCCCCTTCATAAATCAATTCCAAAGAATCATGCCCCACCCAGCCATTAGATCCAGGCCTCATCGCTTCCGTTCGATATCCAAGAAACCGCACTTCTTCTTCTGCTCTTAAACTTGCTGTCTCAGCATTCAGAGCTTCTTTTCCATAAGAGGAAATAAAATTCTCGCCCAGTTCAATTATCTCTTCAATAGACAATTCTTCTTGACCAAAAATGCAAAAAGGAAGGATGATAATAAATAAGACCGATAATATTGATTTCATTTTTTCTATTTTTATTACAATCAATGGTACGGTAATTTTTAATTAGGAGATGAGTGCAATATAAATTTGGCTAGTTAGCCTGTTCGCTGGTTAGCTAGTTGGCTTTCTTCATTCGTAAAATACGTTAAAGAGAAGCTAACTAGCCAACAGGCAAACCAGCT